>NZ_JADJKT010000012.1:0-25184 GCF_016705895.1 Candidatus Villigracilis affinis
ATACAGCTAGCTGTATAAACCCCCGATTTAGGGTGTTATACAGCCGTCTGTATATACCCCCGATTTGGGGTGTTATACAGAAATTTTGCTGTATAATCCCTTATATATTCCATAACAGCATTATACAGTCACCACTAGAAAGGGGCAAGAAAATGGTAGAAACCACAAAAAACATCAATTCATCCCCTCAGAAGGGAAAAAAACTCCTCGAACAGTTCAGGGACAATATTCGCCTGAAACAATACTCATATCGCACCGAAAAAACCTACATCGAGTGGGTTCGTGAATACATCCTCTTTCACAACAAGCGCCATCCCCGCGAAATGGGAGTGACAGAGATTAATCAATTCATCACCCACCTCGTCGTCGACCGTAAAGCCTCCGCTTCCACTCAGAATCAGGCCATCAGCGCCATCCTCTTTCTCTACCGCAACACCCTCCACATCGAATTAGACCAATCCTCCCTCAACTTCATCAGGCCCAAAAAAGGAAAACGCGTCCCCAACGTACTCTCTATAAAAGAAGTGCGCGCCGTCATCACCAACATGACAGGCCAATACAAACTCATGACGCAGATCATGTACGGCAGCGGCCTCCGCCTCATGGAATGTCTGCGCCTCCGCGTCAAAGATATAGATTTTGAGAATCACCGCATCATTGTCTACGATGGAAAAGGCGGCGACGACCGCGTCACCATGCTCCCCGACAGCATCATTGCGCCTATACGTCAGCACCTCGCCCAAACAAAAGCCACCCACCAAAAAGACCTGGCCGCTGGCCTTGGTTCCGTTCAAATGCCCTTCGCTCTCGATAAAAAATACCCCGCCGCCCACCAACAATGGATATGGCAATTCGTCTTCCCCGCGCCAACACTCTACACCGAACCTGAAACAGGCATTACCCGCCGTCATCATATTCACGAAACCGCCATCCAAAAAGCCATTCGTGTCGCAGCAAAAACTGCAAAAATAGAAAAACGCGTCACCCCCCACACCTTCCGCCACTCCTTCGCCACACACCTCCTCCAAAACGGCTACGACATTCGCACCGTCCAGGAACTCCTCGGCCACAAAGACGTCAAAACCACCATGATCTACACCCATGTCCTCCAACGCGGAGCCAACGCCGTCAAATCACCCCTCGACCCATAACCCATCGCCAGCCCAACAAAAAGCCTCCTCGCGCAGAGAAGGCTTTTTGTTCACGATTCAGTTTTCAGTTAAGCACGAAACGGACTAAAACTCATCCGAACGTAAATAATGCATAAGGCTAATTTGCTCGCTCAGGATATGGGGAGGAACACCCAGTCCGAAGGACTTTTTTGAACTGAGGCAGGGCTTTAGCCCGCACCGACCTGCACGAACCATGATTCACGTATCCAATCTTCCGTCTCATCAGACCGCTGATTACCCCTACTTCCCATACCGCTTGCGGATCTCAGGCAGGAAATACTCATCGAAGAATTTATCCACATCGTAATCTGGCGTCCAATTCCAATCCTTGCGCGCGCGGGCATCATCCACATCTTCAGGCCACGAATCCACGATCCCCTGTCGGCGCGGATTGGGCTCGAAAGTGATCTTCGCATCAGGGAAGGCCTTCAACGCCCGCTGACGAAATTCCTCCGCCGTCAGCGCAAAAGCCGCGATGTTATACACCGTATTGGAAAGCTTCTCGCGCGGCACATCCATCAGCACCAGCAGGGATTTGATCGCATCGGGCATCGCCATGAATGAGATCTTCGTATCCGCGCGCACAAAACAGGCATACGGTTTCCCCTGCGCCGCCGCATGTAACATCTCGGGACCATAATCGCTCGTGCCGCCGCTCGGCAATGTAAAAGCGCTGATCAAGCCCGGGAAGCGGATCGCCCGAAAGTCCAGCATGACCGGGGGTTTCTCATCCAAATGTTTTTGACCGTAAAATTTACCGTAATACATCCCCAGCTTTTCGCAATACAACTTATTGCATCCATACATCGTGTGCGGATAATCCCACTCCTCCTCTTTCACGAGTCCCGCCTTCTTCTTGGCATCCAGTGTTGGCATTCCATACGCCGCGATCGAACTCGGGAACAAAAACTTCACAGCCTTTCCATATTTCTCCGAACGATACGCCGCCAGCATCAACAGCTGCATCGTACCTTCCACATTGATGCGGTGCGCCTCCTCCGTCGCCACCTCGGCCTTCGAAGAAAGCGAAGCCGCCAGATGGAAGATGATATCGAAATCGTAATCATAAAAAGTCTTGATCTTATAAACCAGATCCCCCTGCACATGTTCCGCCGATAAATGTTTGATCGAATCCGGTAATGGCATAAAATCCGCAGTGACGATTCGATATCCGCCCCTCGCCGCCAGCCCCTGCACCAACGCCTGTCCAATTTCACCGCACGCGCCGGTGATAAGCACCTGCTTCTCGCTCATGGTCAACTCCTTATTATGCTAGAATGAAGTTATCTTATTTTACGCCACAATCAAAATTTCCCTGTCATAAATTCCCCATGATGTTTTTACATGATCACTCCCCTGTGAAAAAATTCCTGTTGATCTCTGCCCTCGGCACCCTGATGCTGACAAGTTCATGCGCCGTAGTCGATGCCATGCTCACCACCCCCACACCGCAGATGCCGACGGAAACCCCGATTCCAACGCCGACCATTGTCTGGTTCCCGCCATCGATCACTCCCTCCGCCCAGGCATTTTCCACCTACCTGCCCACCCCCGAAATGCGCCCCGGCCTCGGCAAGACCTTCCTCACCGACAACTTCTCCAACGAAGAAAACTGGGACACCGCCGCCTCAGACCAGGCCAGCGCCGCCATGGAAAACAACCAACTCATCCTCGCTTCACAAAGCAGCGTATACATGCTCAGCCTGCGCCGCGATCTCACCCTCGACGATTACTACGCCGAGATCACCGCCCGCACCAACCTCTGCCGCGGCGACGATAGCTACGGCCTGCTCATCCGAGCCAACGCAGTCGCCTACTACCGCATCGCCCTCACCTGCAACAGCACAGTCAGCGCAGAACGGGTCAGCGTAGGCACACGCCAGCTCTTGCAATCTCCCCTCCCCAGCGGCGACGCTCCCCCCGGCGCCCCCGGCGAAGTCCGCATCGGGGTTTGGGCGGTCGGCACAGAAATGCGCCTCTTCCTGAATGGCCGCTACCAATTCAGCATCAGCGACACAAACTACCCCAGCGGCACCATCGGCGTCTTCGTCAACTCCGCCGGAGATACAGGCACCATCGTATCCTTCTCCGACCTCACCATTCAAGAGATCAACCCCACGATTCCAGTTCAAACCCCGCAGCCATAAATAACCCAAATCTCCTATCCTGTCACGCTGAGGGGCGTATACCCCCAAGCATCTCAAAAATACCATGTCGCTCTGAGGGAGCGTTCTTTGCGACCGACACTTGCGCCGCACGCCAGTGCGGTGAGAGTCTCGTCTTTAGGGGTAGAGACCCTTCGCTATCGCTCAGGGAATCACGGTCGGGCCGTAATATGAGTGAGTGAGTGATTGATTTGTCTTTTTGCGTCTTTGCGTTAAAACTCGTATTAAAAAAATTATCCCCAACTTCATCAACTTCCCCCACAATACACATTTCCGATCTCGTATGATAGAGAACAACACTATTTGTGACATTGTTCACTTGTTTGTCATACAGCTTAACTCTATATTCAAGCTAGCCTGATTTATTGGGTGTTTCTTGAATCCCCACAAACGTATTGAAAGGAAAATGTATGAAGCGAATTGGTTTTTTTGTTTCGGTACTCGTTGCCGCAAGCCTCGTGTTGAGCGCATGCGGAGGTGGTTCCACAGCCGCCAATCATCTGGAAGCCATCAAACAGGCAGGCGTGATCAAGGTCGGCACCTCTGCAGACTATCCGCCATTTGAATCGGTGGATGCCAGCGGCAACAAGATCGGGTTCGATATCGACCTGATGACAGAGATCGCCAAACGCCTCGGCGTAAAAATTGAATGGGTCGACATGCCCTTCGACAGCCTGATCGCCGCCGTACAGGAAGGCAAGATCGACGCCTCCATTTCAGCCTTCAACTACAGCGAAGAACGCGACCAGACCATCGACTTCTCCGATGCCTACTACACCTCAGAAGATGCGTTCACCGTAGCCGAAGGTTTTGCAGGCACCATCGCCAACCCGGAAGATGTCGCCAATTTCAAAGTCGGCGTGCAAACCGGCACCACCCAGGATGGCTGGCTCACAGACACCCTCGTTGCCACAGGCAAACTCCCCGAAGAAAATCTCTTCCGCTACGACCGCGTTGACCAGGCCATGCTCGACCTGCAGAACGGCCGCATCGAAGTGATGATGTCCGATTACATTCCCGCACAGGCCCTCGTCGAACAACTCGGCGGCCTCACCATCGTCTATCACGGTGTGCTCTCCAGCGGCCCCATGAACATCGTCATCCCCAATGATGATAAAGAACTTCAACAGGCCATCAATGAGATCCTCAAGCAATTGCAAGACGAAGGTTTCATCAATGACCTCGCAGTGAAATACTTCACCGAATAAAACCAAACAGGGGCAGGGTTTCAGCCCTGCCCCACTCGCATCCAATGCTGAGCAATTTTTTCTCCTACATTATTCAAGGCACAGCCATCACCATCGCGGTGACACTGATCGCCCTGCCATTCGGCCTGATCCTGGGCTTATCCATGGCGCTGGTCCACACCTACGGGGGCAAAATATTAAATCGTCTCGCCGCGATCTTCAGCCTGCTGATGCGCGGTGTGCCGCCGATCGTGTTGTTATTCATTTTATATTTCATGCTTTCGAGCAGATCCTTCAACCTCTCCCCGTTTTGGGCAGGCTCGCTATCGCTGGGCATTGTCAGCAGCGCCTATCAAATGGAGATCCTGCGCGGCGCCTTGCTGGCAGTCGGCGGGGGTCAAATGACCGCGGCCCGTGCCATCGGCATGAGTCGTCTGCAAGCCATCCAGAACATCATCCTGCCGCAGGCCTTGCGCCTCGCCATCCCGCCCTGGTCGAACGAAGCCTCCATCGTCTTGAAGGATTCCTCGCTCGTATACGCCCTCGGCGTTCCTGAGATTCTGCGGCGCGCCCAGCAGTTATCCGCGACGACTCAACAACCGTTTCTTGCCTACGGGATAGCGGCTCTTATCTATTTTGTTTTGGTCTTCGCGACAAATCGCGCCCTCGACTATTTAGCCGAACGAACAAAACTCCCCACTCACCCATAATAGAGAGAAACACATGAGCAATCCCATTCTCGAAACGCGCAGCCTGACCAAAATTTACGGCAAGAACATTATCTTCAAGGATATCAATCTCAAGGTCAACGAAGGCGAGACCATTGTGATTATCGGCCCAAGCGGCACAGGCAAAAGCACCCTGCTGCGCTGCATCAACCTGCTGACATCCAACGAAGGCGGCCAGGTTTTTCTCGATGGCAAAGAGATCACAGCCAAAGGGTATAACCAGGATGATGTTCGTCAACACATCGGCATGGTCTTTCAAAACTTTTTGCTCTTCAATCACCTCACCGCGCTCGACAATGTAATGATCGGACTCCTAAAAGTAAAAAAGATGCCCAAAGCCCAGGCTCGGCAAAAAGCGATGGAAGAACTCAAGCGTGTCGGTCTCGAAGACCGCGCCGACCATTACCCCGGTCAACTCTCCGGCGGACAGCAGCAGCGTGTGGCAATTGCGCGGGCGCTGGCCATGGACCCCAGCGTGATGCTCTTCGATGAACCCACCTCCGCATTGGACCCCGAACTCATCGGCGAAGTCCTCGGCGTAATGGCTCAACTGGCACGCGACCGCATGACCATGCTGGTCGTCACCCACGAAATGGGCTTCGCCCGCGAAGTCGCAGACCGAATCGTCTTCATGGAAAAAGGCAGCGTCGTGGAAGAAGGCTCTCCCGATGACCTTTTCTATCACCCCAAACATGACCGCACCCGTGAATTCCTGTGGAAGATCACCGAGTTATACGGCAAGAAGGAAAAAGAAAAGGGTGCAAAAGAATGACCGCCTTTTTTGAATTCTTCGTCCGCTTTCTGCCAGATATGCTGAAAGGCGCAGGGGTGACGGTATTACTCACCGCCGAAGGATTGGCGGCAGGGTTTGTATTGGGTTTGCTCGCGTCTTTGGCGCGCACCTATGGAAACAAGTTTTGGCGCGGCGTGGCAGTGAGCTACATTGAATTATTCCGCGGCACTCCCCTGTTGATGCAATTATTCCTTATTTACTACGGCCTGCCCGGGCTCGGCGTGACCTTCTCGCGGGAACTCTCCGCATTTCTAGCGCTCGGCCTGAACAGCGGAGCCTATCAGGCGGAATATCTGCGCGGTTCCATTCTCGCGATTGGCGATGGCCAAATGATGGCGGGACGTTCCATCGGCATGTCGCGCATCAAAACCATCTGGCATATCATCCTGCCGCAGGCATTGAGGCTTGCCATCCCCGCATGGTCGAATGAACCTGTTTCGTTATTGAAATCCACGGCTGTTGTGTTTTTGATCGCCGTGCCTGAGTTGATGGCAAAAGCAAAATCCATCGCCGCGCAGACCTATGACCCCATCGGCACCTACCTCGCCGTTGCGCTGGTCTATCTCGCAATGGTCTATCTGCTCGACGCAGTTCTCCGCTGGATCGAAAGAGCCACCCGCATTCCAGGTTTCGAAATGGAAGGAAGGAAGGCGTAATCCGTTAGCGCACGAACTGGGCGATCAAGCTGCCGATCAGTCCCAACCAATAAGCCGAAGAATAGTAAATGAACAACGGCTGTCTGCCGCGTTTCCAAAGCAGATAGGCCGAAAGCACAGCCAGCGCGGCGACAATGTATAGATCCAGGCCGATCTCTTCAAAGCCGAGGTTTGCCAGCACGCCAGCGCCGAGAAATAGAGAATTGACCAGAAGCAGGGCAATGTCCCTGCTTTCTATTTTTTCACGATGGGGAAATAAGTTTTGCAGGAACAGCAGAGCCGCGTTCATCATCACAAAGCCAGTAAAGAAGATCCAGTGACTGAATTCGTCGTCGTTGAAAATGACAATGCGGCACAGGTCACTGGAGGGATCATCAAGGCAAAAGCGGACGTGCAGATAATTCGTCACCTCATGATCGCCGTAACTAGCAGCGAGTAGGTAGATGCCGACGATAAAGGTCAGGTTGATCGCCAGGTGCGCCCGCGATTCACGCGAAGGAGAATCGTACTCAATTGTCTTTTGAGGAGATAAAACGCCGTCAGGCTGATCAGCGGCAGGACGAGCATGTTGTTGAAATCCACCCAGCGGAGAAATTCATTCGGCAAAACATGGCCCAGCGTCCACGGGCTGAGGCGGTTGATGGAGACCAAAATCGCGACAACAGATTGCACAGCCAGCAATGTGTGTATGCGTTTCATTTGTCACCTACCGATAAAATCACATGTCATTGCGAGGGACTGCCTTGCAATGACATAAACTCAGGACGAACTTAATAATTGTTTCGCCAGCATGGACATTTCCCTGTCAGCGCGATTCTCCGCAATTTCTCGCAAGGCAGGGATGGCGCGTTCATCACGTAAATTGACGAGGGAGAACATGGCATTCTTTTGTACGTCCCGGTCAGGGTCACGAAGCATTTCAATCAGAACAGGTGCAACCCGCACATCTTGAATTTTCCCCAATGCAACAACCGCATGCTCACGAATTGCCGCCTCAGGGTGACTGAGCGATTCGATCAAGATGTCCACGGCTTGTGAACCAAATTTTGTCAACGCTTCGGCGGCGGCTTCCCCAACCTCATGGTGAAGGTCATACAATGCCATCCCCAGTTCTTCGATGGCGCGGATATCGCCCAGCTTCGAAAGGATCATCGCCGCAAACTTGCGGACGGTGCCTTCCTTGTCGGCAAGCGCATCGATCAGCGGCTCCACCACCGCTTCGCCCATATTCTCGATGGCAGTCAAAAGAACGGAAACAGCCTGTTCCTTTTCATACCACCAAAAGGAATCACGCAATGCTTCCATGAGGAAAGGAATCGCGGCAGGGTGTTTGGTCTCTCCCAAGGCTTTCGCAGCGGCCTGGCGCACTTCGATTTTCAGGTCATCCAACAACACATTTGTGATCTCATCAAAAGTGGAGGGATCGCGGAATTTTCCAATGGCGGCACATGCGGCAATACGGACTTCATCTTCGGGGTCTTTGAGCAAAGGCAGCAGATCGGGAACGGTTCTCTCATCGCCGATGGCTGCGAGGGCCAAAAGAGCCTTTGACCTCACCGTAAAATATTCGCTCTTCAACGCATCCAGCAGGACGGGAATCAGAGCCTTGTCTTTGCTGATGCCGAAAACCTCGATGATACGTCCACGGATGACGGGATGCGCGCTGGCAAGGGCCTTTGTCAGTTGGGGTTGGGCAGAGGGCATTCGAGCGAGAACATGTTGATAGATCAGAAGCAGGCTCAAGTCTTGAGTCTGAAGCGCTTCCATCAGGGCCGGCACGGCTTCTGCGCCCAGTTTCATCAGTCCTTGGGCAGCAGCGTCGCGTTTCGTTGAATCCGCAAGCTGCGAAATCAACTTTTTCGATTCTCCCTGTTTCGAGCCTGTGAGCCAGTCCATATGTTTATTTTAATGCATAACTCCCTGCGTTGCCGCAGGGAGTTATGCATCCGCCAGTGGATAAAACTAGACGCCTTTGATTAAAAGGCTGAGAGCCAGAATCACAAAACCAATGAACAAAAGCCAGAAACTCGCAATCGGAATAATACTTAGAATACCAAGCTCGCTGAGCAAACCAAGAACCGCAAAAGCAACTGAGATCCAATAAGTCACTACTTTAGGGGGTGAAAGTTTCATATTTTTCTCCTTTGAAAACAATAAACATTCTGACGGATACTATATTTATAGCACACTTGAAAATTAATTCAACATTAATTTAAAAATCAGTTCCAGGCTCGCAAAAACTCTCAGGCTCGAAATCGGCTAATTTTTCTCTGATATAATCCCCGATTCGGTTTGCGGGAATCATAACGCCAGCGGACTTTTGGTGTTGTTTTCCTAAGCATTACACTAATTTTCTGTGCGTTTCGACGCACGATTAACCTTATCGGAGTTCCCAACTAATGAAGAAAGAACAACAGTTAGACCTCTATTACCAGATGGTACTCATCCGTCGCGCGGAAGAACGCGGCGCGGAGTTGTACCAGCAGGGCAAAATCGGCGGTTTCATGCATTTATACATCGGGCAGGAAGCCGTTTCGACAGGATTGATCGCGGCGCGCGAACCTCGTGACCGCGTGATCACCGCCTACCGCGACCACGGCGTGGCGTTGAACTGCGGCATTTCAGCCAATGAAGTGATGGCGGAGCTGCTCGGCAAGGCCACTGGCATGTCGAAGGGCAAGGGCGGCTCGATGCACATGGCCGATACTTCCAAGAACATGTGGGGCGGACACGCCATCGTCGGCGGCCACCTCCCCATCGCTTCGGGCTTCGCGCTGGGTGACCAGTACGCGGGCAACGACAATATCACCATCTGCATGTTCGGTGACGGCGCAACCAACATCGGCTATTTCCATGAAGCATTGAACCTTGCCAAGACATGGGGCCTGCGCGTGCTGTGGGTTTGTGAAAACAACCAATACGGCATGGGCACTTCAGTAGACCGCGCCTCGGCTGTGACCGAGATCCGCCAGAAGGCCGAAGGCTACGGCATGAAGAACGGCCAGGTGGACGGCATGGATGTAATGAAGGTCTACGAAGCCGCAAAGGAAGCGTTGGAATTCGTCCGCAAGGAAAGCCAGCCGTACCTGCTCGAGATCGATACCTATCGTTTCCGCGGTCACTCCATGGGCGACCCCGAACGCTACCGCAAAGCCGAAGAAGTGAAGCAGTGGCAGGAAAACGACCCCATCGGTATTTTCAACAAGTATCTGCTCGATAAAAAGATCGCCACCCGCAAGGTTTTGGATGAGATCGAGGCTCGCGCAGAAGATGAAGTGAACAAGGCTGTTGAGTTTGCAGAAGCCAGCCCCGAGCCGACATTGGATGAGTTGTACACGGATATTTACGCCGATTAAGAGAATAGATAAATAGAGAATAGAGAGTAGTTTCTTTGCATAGTAACTAATCTCCATTCGTCTAATCTCTATTCTCTCTCGAAGAGGAAACAATGGCAAAAATCACAATGCGCGAGGCGATCTCGCAAGCTTTAATGGAAGAAATGGACCGCGACCCTTCTGTTTTTATCATGGGCGAAGAGGTCGGCGTTTGGGGCGGCACGTATGCCGTGACCAAAGGCTTTTACGATAAATATGGCGCGGCACGTGTCAAAGACACACCGATCGCGGAAAATGCCATCATCGGCGGTGCAATTGGCGCGGCAATGGTGGGTCAACGCCCCGTTGCAGAACTCATGACCATCAACTTTGGTTTCTCGGCAATGGATTACATCGTCAATCAGGCGCCCAAACTTCATTACATGTTTGGCGGACAGTTCACCCTTCCGATGGTCATTCGTGCCGTCGGCGGCGGCGGCCGTCAGCTTGGCGCAACACACTCGCAAACTCCAGATGCCGTCTTCGCGCATTTCCCCGGCCTCAAAGTCGTCAGCCCTGGAACGCCGGAAGATGCCAAAGGATTGCTCAAATCAGCCATCCGTTCGAATGATCCGATTCTCTTCATCGAACACGCCACCATGTATCAAGTCCGCGGCGAAGTGCCCGAGGGCGAATACACCATCCCGATCGGAAAATCCAAAGTACAGCGCGAAGGCAAAGACCTCACCATCGTCACCTATTGCAAGGGTCTTGAGCTTTCTGTGAAAGCCGCCGACGAACTCAGCAAGCAAGGCATCGAAGCTGAGATCGTAGACTTGCGCACCCTGCGCCCGCTCGACATGGAACCCGTGCTCGATTCCTTCAAGAAAACCAATCGCGCCATCGTCGTCGAAGAAGGCTGGAAGTCTTACGGTGTCGGTTCTGAAATCGTAAGCCGCATCTACGAAGAAGCCTTCGATTACGTCGATGCGCCCATCATTCGCGTTGCACAAAAAGAAGTTCCGCTCCCCTACAACCGCACCCTCGAACAAGCCGCGCTTCCCCAAGTTGCGGATATCGTCGCGGCGGCAAAGGAGGTTATGAAATAATGGCCGAAACAATTTCCATGCCCAAACTCGGCTTTGACATGGCCGAAGGTCTGCTCGTCCGCTGGGTCAAGCAGGTTGGCGAGAATATCAACAAAGGCGACGTACTCGCCGAAATCGAAACCGATAAAGCCACCGTCGAAGTTGAATCTTCCGCAAGCGGCGTTGTGCTGCAACTCATCGTCGATCAAGGCACGATGGTTCCCGTCAACGCGCCGATCGCCGTTGTAGGTGCTGCCGGTGAAAAGTGGATGCGCCTGCGGCGACCGCAAACAGCGGACCGAAGACCGAAGCCGCGCCTCAATCTGCGCCGACAACTGCTTCTGCTCCGAGCAGCACTGCCTCCCCTGAATCATCACCCGTTGTCGATAATCAGTCATCCGTCGTCAAAGCCTCTCCCCTCGCCAAAAAGATCGCCCGCGATCAAAAAGTGGACTTGTCCAAAGTGCAGGGCACCGGCCCCGGCGGACGAATCGTCCGCAAGGATATTGAATCGGCATTAGCCAGTGGCAGTCGTCAGTAAGCAGTAAACAGCCTGCAACCCCATCCGCAACTATCAACTACCAATCTCCACAGAAGATAAAGTAGTTTCCACCACCAAATTGCGCCAAGCCATCGGCCGTCGCCTCGTCGAATCCAAGCAGACCATCCCGCACTTCTACGTCACCCACGAATACAAGATGGAAGCTGTTATGGATATGCGCAAGCAAATCAACGCATACCTGCCAGAGAATGAAAAAGTCTCCGTCAATGATTTCATTCTCAAGGCCGTGGCTCTCACCTTACGTCAGTTCCCCAACCTCAACGCCACCATCAAAGGCAATGAGATCATCCAATTTGGGCATGTCAACGTCGGCGTGGCAGTCACCGTCCCCGGCGGCTTGATGACCGTCGTCGTCAAAGACACCGATCAAAAGGCTTTGCGTCAGATATCAGGCGAGGTCAAAGCCATGGCAGGCCGCGCCCGTGATGGCAAAGTCAAACCCGAGGATGTGGATGGCTCGACCTTCTCCACTTCCAACCTCGGCATGTACGATGTTGAAGATTTCATCGCCATCGTCAACCCGCCCGAAGCCGCGATCCTGGCGATTTCCTCCGCAAGAGAGGTGCCTGTTGTTGAAAACGGACAGGTCAAAGCAGGCTGGCGAATGAAAGCGACGATCTCGGTGGATCACCGAGTCAGCGATGGAGCCGAGGCGGCGCAGTTCATGCAGGCGCTGGCCGGGTTCCTGGAAAATCCTGTCAGGATGTTGGTGTAAAGTCGTAGGTCACGTCTGAGACGTGACCTACTTTTTTAGAACAGGATCTGGATTCGCCGTGCAAATTGCTCTACCGTCCAAGCGATCTTCCCGATACCGTGATCAAGGCACAGTGATAGCGACAGAGATGGCGTCGGTCAGGCTACCATTACCAACATCAACGGAAACAACATTATCACTACTGCCAGTGACCCACCTCCAGTTTCCGGTGTACTGGCCTGACTCCGCCGGGGCCCGCATGGTTATATAGACTGTGAGAGAACTACCTGGGGGGATTGTATTTTTCACCAATGGTTGAACTTGGGACAAAGCCGCCATTTGTTCCCCGCTTACAAAAACCAGCCGGTAGCTGGAATCCCAAGTGCATGTGCCCGTGTTGGTCAGGGTCCATGTCTTTTTGAAGTCTTGTCCAGCTTTGACTTTGGCGCCAAATGGCGGGTTCTCGTCCTCCAACCTGGCGCTATTGGAGCATCCCGTGGTGTTTGGCGCTTCATCAGCAGTTGGCGCCTCAACAAAGGCCAGCGCTGCTGAATCAGGAGCCGACTCTTGAGTCACCACCACCACGACGACCTTTGGTTCTTGTGCTGCGGGTGGTTGTTGGGGCGCTGGCGCGGCTGCGGGGGCCGGGGCGCCTCCGCATGCAGTGACCAGGAAAATTATCGAGATGGATAAAAAGCGAAGGTATTTCATGGTTTTTCTCCTAAAGAAAATATGATTTAGTAACAAACACACTGCTCGTTAGTTCAAAAGCAGGACTGACTTCAGATAGAAAAGAAGATACGGCTATTGCAAAACTAAAAATTAAAAAAGTTTATTCATTGGATTCTCCTTTTGGTGCGATATGGATATAGAACATCAAAAATTCAACAGATCTGGAAAAACAGGACATCGGCAGATGAAAAATCTCCAGTATGTATCCATCAGCCTCAAACCCGGAGGTGCGATAACGCGGTCTGTTTGCATCAAAGCAAATCCAGTAGTAACTGCGAGACCAAGGATGAGAATCAGTCCGGTAAGGAGCATGCGTCGACTCGGGGCTATTTTTTGAACGGCAGCTGTAGTTGTTGACATGGCACATTCCTTTCTTTGAGTGAGATAAATCTCGTTAGTTGATCGACCGGTCGAGTGTGACGTCAGGATAGCATCCCTGTCGATTACTGTCTGTCTCTTGGTTGACAAAATAAGTGTGGTCTAGCGCACATTTGCCTCCCGTCTGCACGCCAAATAAAAATACCAGCCTGGGAAGGCTGGTGCGCATGAAGCACTTTGAAGGAAGCTTGTCAAACGAGAAGTCCCTGTGATACGATGTCAATTGACAGGCATCTGTCCTGCCTTAACATCCTGGCGTGAGGTTATTCACAAGCTCTTTTTTTTATTGTACAGATCAGTGAAAGGGAAACTTATTGTATGTGCGCATCATCCCGCTCAACGTCCCTTGCCGACAAGCTGGCTTTCCTCAAACAAGTTCCGCTTTGTGCTCATATGGCGGATCAAGAACTGATTGCCTTCAGTCAGGATTTGAGACTGCGGGAGTATGCCAAGGGTCAAATTGTTTTTGAGCAGGGCGATTTGGGCCATACGCTGTCCATAATTTTGACTGGCAAGATACGTGTTTTCCGATTGACACCTTCCGGACTCGAAACCACGTTGACGATCCTCGGAACAGGAGATCTGGTTGGCGAATTTGCCGTCATTGACCAGCAGCCCCGCTCGGCGTCAGCGCGGTCAGTAGGGAAATCTTCGCTGTTGCAGATGAATGCAGATACATTCTTCAGGCATATTCGCGAACTACCGAACCTGGCGTTGGGTTTAATGCGTGTACTTGTCGCCAAGACCCGTTGGACTGCGGCTTATGCTGAAACGATTGCGCGGTATGATGCTGCCGGACGTCTGCTTCACATTCTTTTACTTTTTAATGAAAAATTTGGGGAGGAAAAACCAGACCAAACATACATACTCGACCTGGGACTGAACCAGACAGATCTAGCTTCCCTGGTCGGTGTGCGCCGGGAATGGGTAAACCGCATTTTACAGTATTGGTCAAAGAAAAAGTTGGTTGAATTTGAAGGAGGCAAGTTGGTCATCCTGGATTTGGCGCGTGCCAAACAAGAGCGTGACAGTCGCCTCGAGGCGAATTTAGATCAAACGAACTGGTAAACAAAGCGTTGTTAATCAAGCTGCCCGGCTTATGACTCTCCATGTCTACATTCCGCAAGACAGATTACGTGCGATAGCGAATAACACAATGTTACCTGATCGCACAACAGGTTCTGCGTTATTTGCCGACATCTCCGGCTTCACGGTGTTGACCGAATCCTTGCGCAAAGCATTGGGGGCAAGGCAGGGAGCGGAGGCGTTATCGAGGCAAATGGAAGAGGTGTTTTCGGCTTTGGTTGCTGAAGTGGAAATGTATGGGGGAAGCGTCATCAATTTTGCCGGAGATTCGATGCTGTGTTGGTTTGACCGGGGGATTCATGAAATACAAGCTTCCTCTTCATCTGCTTTATCGGCTGCGATGGGCATGCAGAATGTTATGCAAACATTTTCTAACCTGGCATTGAAAGTATCCATCGCCAGTGGAAATTCAAGACGATTTGTTGTGGGCGATGAAACCATTCAACGCCTGGATGTGTTGGCTGGAGCGACAATTTCGCGTACTGCTGTTGGGGAACATCTGGCAACCAAAGGCGATATAGTGGTGGACGAGGCAACAGTAAAATTGCTGGGTGACTCCTCGCTAATCAAAGAATGGCGTGAAGAAGGCGGTGAGAGGTTTGCTCTTGTTGAAAACGCGTCAACAAGCAGTGAACAGCCATCCGCACAGAGAGGGGATGCCGCGGCACTGCTCACTGATTACTCCATCCTTCGCCCATTTATTCATCATGCAGTCTATCAACGGGAAATATCAGGGCAAGGCTCATTTCTCACCGAATTTCGCCCGTGCGTGGCGTTGTTCATCAGGTTCAGCGGGTTGAATTACGACGCTGATGATGAAGTAACCCGCCTAGATGAATTCGTTCAAACTGTACAGAGGGTTGCTGAACGATATCATGGAATACTTCTGCAGATCACCATCGGGGACAAGGGCAGTTATGCGTATGTCAACTTTGGGGCATTGAGCGCGCATGAAGATGATTCAAGGCGTGCGGTCAAGACGGCGCTTGAATTACGAAACAAAACAGAACTTCAATTGCAAATGGGGATTACACAGGGACTGATGCGCGTGGGCGCGTATGGCGGCGTGACGCGCAAGGCCTTCGGCGCGTTGGGCGATGATGTTAATCTCGCGGCGCGGTTGATGACCACTGCCAAAGAAAATGAAATTCTGTTGAGCAGTGACGTGCATAAAGCGGTGATGGGGCAGTTCACGTTCGAGCCGCATCCGCCCGTGCCGATGAAGGGCAAAGCGGAGCCGCTGCCCGTGTTCGCGGTGACAGACGAAATTCAGCGACGAGCCGTGCGCTTGCAGGAGCCGAATTATTCCTTGCCGATGGTAGGACGTCAGGCGGAGTTGAAACTGATCGAAGAGAAACTCGATCTGGCAAAAGCAGGCAAGAGCCAGGTGATCGGCATCGTGGCAGAGGCAGGTTTGGGGAAGTCCCGACTCGTGGCAGAGATGATACGCAATGCCAAAAGGAAAGGATTCGTCGGGTTTGGCGGCGCGTCTTCGTTGGTTGAAAGGCGAAATTGAAGATCGCGCACCCTCGCGCTTGAACGCCATGCCGCTGTTGAATGTCGTGTTGGATCTGAACATTCCCGAAAATGATTTCACCCAAAATCTCGAGCCGAAGATTCGGCAAAGTGCACTGCATGCCCTGCTCGAAGATTGTTTGAAGGCACAGGCAAAGGATGAACCGACGTTGATCGTGATCGAAGACCTTCATTGGATCGACGCGCTCTCGCATGATCTGTTGGAAGGGTTGGCGAAGGCGCTAGCGAATTATGCCGTGTGTTTCGTGCTGGCGTATCGCCCACTACAGATGGAAAGATTACAGAACCCGCGCATCGAAGCGTTGGAGCAATTCAGCAGGATCGAATTGCATGAACTCACGACCCTCGAAGCGGAGAGCGCGGTGCGTGCCAAACTGACGCAGTTGTATCCTGCACGCGGTGGGGCATTGCCCGCAGGCTTGGTGGAGGCGTTAATGAAGCGCGCGCAGGGCAACCCGTTCTATCTCGAGGAACTGCTCAACTACGTGCGCGACCGCGGGCTTGATCCGTCCGACATCCAAAACATTGAATTGCCCGACAGCCTGCACACGTTGATCCTGAGCCGCATTGACCAGTTGAGTGAAGCGGAGAAGATCACCCTGCGTGTGGCAAGCATCATCGGCAGGCTGTTCCGCGCCAAGTGGCTGACAGGTTATTACCCCGAGTTGGGATCCTTCCCACAGGTGAAAGCGGCGTTGGACGCGCTATCTGGATTGGATATCACGCCTCTGGACTCCCCCGAGCCTGAGTTGGCGTACTTGTTCAAGCACATCGTGACGCATGAGGTGACCTACGAAAGCCTGCCCTTTGCCACGCGCGCCAGATTGCATGAGCAGTTGGCTCGGTATTTGGAAAACGCGGACGCCCTTGTCGAGACGATCGCCTTCCATTACGGGCGCAGTGAGAACAAAGCCAAGCAAGTGGAATACCTGCACAAGGCGGGCGAGGCATCGCAAAAGAATTATGCCAACAACGCCGCGTTGGATTATTACGGCTCGCTCCTGCCCTTACTCATTGATGTTAAAGAGAAAACAAAAATTCATTTGAGGCGCGGGGAAGTGTTGGAGTTAATCGGCAATTACGATGACGCCGAAAGCGATTACCGCGCCGCGTTGGATTCGGCTAAGGATGACATGGCGTTGATAGCAAGCGTACAATATGCCTTGGGCAAGTTGAACCGCAATCGTGGGAATTATGGGCCCGCACTCGAATGGCTGGTGAAAGCGAAGGAGACGTACACGGCATTGGGAGACAACGCAAGACTGGCACAGGTTTTAATCGAAACAGGGACGGTATTATTTTGCGAAGGTGACCTTACACAGGCAGGCGAGTTGTGCAATAAAGGGTTAATATTGGCGCGGGAAGCGGGCGACAGTCTGGGTGCTGCACTAGCGCTGAGGGAATTGGGGGGGATGGCATGGCAACAGGGCGATCGGGTTGCTGCCCGGACATTGGCTGAAGAGAGCTTGAACCTGCGGCGCGCGATGGGTGATAAGCGGGGTATCGCGAGTTCACTTCTCGATTTGGGGAGTGTGGTTTGTGAACAGGGCGACTACGCGAAGGCGCGGATGTTGTATGAAGAGAGCTTGAGCATGCGGAGCGGGATGGGGGATAAATCCGGCATCGCGGATTCGCTTTATATGCTGGGGAAGTTGGCTTATTGGCAGGGCGAATACGTTGCGGCGCGGGCATCGTTTGAAGAGAGCCTGAGCCTGTGTCGCGAGATGGGGGATAAATCGGCTATTGCCCTGGCGCTCACCCATTTGGGAAATGTGGTATCGTCACAGAGCGACTATGCCGCGGCGCAGGCGTTGCACGAAGAGAGTCTGAGACTGTGTCGTGAGATGGGCTTTAAGTTGGGCAGCGCGATTGCGCTCGTAGACGTGGGGTACGAGGCATATCTTCAAGGAGATTACATCAAGGCGCGACTATCGTATGAAGAGTGTCTAGCACTATGCAAAGAGATGGACGAAAAACAGGTCATGGCATATGCTCTGTTTGGTTTAGGGCTGCTGGATTTAACTGTAAATAAGCCGGAAGCGCGCGAACACATTTTGCACAGCCTGCGCCTGCGTTGGGACACGGGCGAGAGGTTGCAACAAACTTCCAGCCTGATCGGTGCGGCGGGGTTGGTCTTAGAGGAGGGTAATCCGCAGTTCGCCGCGGAACTGCTAGGTGCGGTCGAGTCCGTGCTGAAGGGGCTCGGCGCAGTGATGGAACCTGAATTGAAACCTTTTCATACGCGGACGCTGGAGGCTGCCCGTGGGCAGTTGGGCAAGGTAGCGTTCCAGTCCGCGTGGGAAGAGGGGGGGCAGTGGTCGCTGGAGGAAGCGGTGAAGAAGGTGCTGGGGGATTGACTGCCAAAATATTCGTTGATCACCGAGTCAGTGACGGAGCTTAGGCGGCGCAGCGCGAAGCGTGCAAAAGCTGATAGATTTTCTGGAAAACCCTGTCAGGATGTTGGTGTAAGAAAAGCAAACTGCGGAAGTTTTATAAACTTCCGCAGTTTTTTATAATAACAAACCTGGCGGTTGCGATTGTGTTACTCATCATCACCGGAAAACCCTATCATGATATTGGTGTAAATTCTGCGGGTCACGCTTGAAACGTGGCCTACTTTTTATGAGGTAACCATGCATAAACAACTTAAAAATGACCTGATCCATTTATCCTCCTTGCTCGAACAGACGAAGCAAGCATCTGAACCATATCTCAATGAGATCAATGAACGCCCTCCAGCAATTTTTTTCAAAAAGGAAAGCCTCGAGATCTCCCATGAAGGTTTGGGAGCAGCGAAAACATTGGATCTTTTCCTTGAACGCTACGGAGACCATATGCCCGCAAGCAACGGTCCACGCTTTTGGGGCCTGGTCACAGGCGGGACGACTCCCGCCTCCTTGATGGGCGATTGGCTGACCAGCGTCTATGACTTGAACTTGAGTCACGCCGCAAATTCCATCGCACCGAATATCGAGATGGAAACCATTCACATGCTGCGACAGTTGTTCGGGCTGTCTGAAAACTTTTCAGGAGCATTCACCTCTGGCGCAACCATGTCCAATTTTGCAGGACTGGCTATGGCACGTGAATGGGTCGGCAGACAATTCAATAAAAATATTTCACAGGAAGGCTTGCACAGCATTGCGCCGATCAAGGTATTGAGCAGCGAAGCTCACAGCAGTTCATTCAAAGCCTTGGCCATGCTGGGCATCGGACGGGGCAACATGAAGGTGATCTCGAAACTGAATGGAAATCGCGAAGCCATGGATATCTCCGCGCTAAAAATCGCCCTCGCGGAATTGAAAGGCGAGCCATGCATTGTCATTGCGAATGCAGGCACTGTGAACACGGTTGACTTCGACGACTTGCAAGAGATCTCTCACCTCAAATCCGAATTCAAATTCTGGCTGCATGTGGATGCCGCCTTCGGTGGCTTCGCGGCCTGCTCCCCGAAATATGCGCACTTATTAAATGGCATCAACAGTGCTGACAGCATCACCGTCGACGCCCATAAGTGGTTGAATGTCCCCTACGATTCGGCCATGATCTTTACCAAACACCGCGATCTTCAAATTTCAGTTTTTCAAAACAGCGGAGCCTATCTCGGTGAAATCGCCGAACCTGTAGACTTCATCCACCTTGTGCCAGAGAACTCCCGACGCATGCGTGCCCTCCCAGCCTGGTTCAGCCTGAATGCCTATGGCCTTGCTGGATATCAGGATATTGTGGAACGAAATTGTTTGATGGCTCAAAAGTGGGGGGGAAATGATCGAAGCCAGCAACATGTTCCATCTGGTTGCTCCTGTTCGGCTCAATGTAGCCTGCTTCACATTGAATGGCGATTTGAGTGCAGAAAGGGTCAAAACTTTCCTAACCCGCCTGCGGGACGATGGACGCGTGTTCATGACACCGACCGTTTACCAGGGCATTCCAGCCATCCGCGCCGCTTTCAGCAATTGGCGCACCGAAGAAGCGGATCTGGATATTGCCTGGCAGGCAATGACAGAATGCTATAAATGAGAAGGATAAAAAAATGAAAAATTTACTGAAACTCGAAGAAATCTTTATGTTTGCCTTGAGCATTTTCCTTTTCACAAAACTGGATTTTGCCTGGTGGTGGTATCCCGTACTGATCTTCACGCCAGACCTGAGCATGATCGGATATATCGTCAGCCCACAGATTGGTGCTGCAACGTATAACTTTATCCATCACAAGGCGGTCGGAATTTCTGTATTTGTGATGGGAATGATGCTCGCAAACCAGCCTCTGCAACTGGCAGGCCTGATCCTCTTCGGACACTCCAGCATGGATCGGATTCTAGGCTACGGTTTGAAATATCCCGATTCATTTCAACATACGCATCTGGGCATAATCGGCAAAGCATAAGTATGCATCCGAAAGCGGGTCACGATTGAATCGTGACCCGCTTTTTGCTACACTAAGTGCATGACCATTCGTATGCTCAATTGTTTTACGTGCAATGCCCGCTGGCCCAGCACCTTGAAAACGGGAATGGTCTGCCTGTTAATCGACACAAACAAGGGGTTGACCCTCGTCGATACTGGGCTTGGTCTCGATGATTACCATAACCCAACCTGGATGACGCTGATGTTCCGCATTATCACCATTGTGCCTTTCAACCCAACCGAGGCTGCGTTCAATCAAATCAAGAAAATGGGATTTGATCCCAACGACGTAAAAAACATCATCCTCACCCACATGCACTTTGACCACTGCAGCGGGCTGGCTGACTTTCCAAAAGCAAGAGTCCATGTATATCGGGGTGAATATCATGCATTCACGGAGGGGAGGATACGTCAATTTACTGAATTTTGCCTACATCCCCGCTATATTGCCCACAAACCTGAATTCGTTTTATACGATCAGGTCGATTCAAAATGGTACGAATTCGACGCCATCCGCCTGCCCTTTGAACCCGAGATATATCTAATCCCCCTCTTTGGCCATTCGCGCGGACATTGCGGTGTGGCCATCAAAACATCCACAGGCTGGTTCTTCCACGCGGCAGATGCAGGCGCAGCTTACGACAACGAGACGCCAAAGTGGTTGATCAAACTTTATGCTCGGTCCGCACGACGCGGGACTGCGCGCTTTCATGAAATCACATCCGGAAGTTCTTGTCTCCAACAGCCACATGTATCTTGAGTTCTTCAACGAGCACCCAGTGATCGAATAGATCATGGCACGGGCAAGTTCTCGCATAACACCTGGTAAGGCTCTTCGCCAAAGAAGGTGGTCCACTGGGCGGCATCGAAATTCTGGGTGAGGCGGTTGCAGGCGGCTTTGATCAGGTCATCTCTCTGAAATTGAGACATTTTTTGCATATCCCAAAACTGGATGGCTTTAAGGGATGAAGTCGCCAGCGTATTTCCATCCACTGAATAAGACATCCCGCTGACGGTATCCTTATGGCGAATCCGCGTAATCTCGCCGCCGGTAAATGGGTCGATCACGAAGACATTGTTCAGCGCCCCACCAAAAGACGGTCGCCGTGTGGGTTGAAGATCATCGAAGTGGCCTGTTCGCTGGGGATATTGGCGAAGCAGATAAAAAACATCTCCCTGTTTCTGCCAGATATAGATCTGTCCCGATGTATTATTTGCCGCAAGCAGGGAACCACCCTGACTAAAAGCCATAAGCTGATGATCTCCCGGAGAGTCGATTACAGCAATGGTGTCACCTGTCTGCACATCGAGGATCAACAGCTTGTCCTGCAAACCCACAGCCAGTTGGATCTGCAGCACTGGCCAGAGACATTATTTCCGTTTCATTCGAGAGCAGGTCCAGGAGCAATTCACCGTTTGTCACGTCCCATGCCTGAACATAACCGTCGAAATCCCCTGTGATCAAACGAGTGCTATCAGATGAAAAGACAATTGCTGGCACATTCTCAAATTTTTCGACCGTTCTCTTCGATCTGGCGGCAACATTGTATAGCACCACTTCCCCTTCATCCGTAGTGACACCGATCCATTTCGAGTCCGGGCTGACAATAATCTCTTCGATGAAGGCATCGAATGAAAGGATCGGTGGGGCTTGCACGATTCCACTTTGGGTGGCTATCTGATTCTTGTTCAGCAACCAGACCTGTTTTTCGTCAGATACGGCAATCCAGTCGCCTGATGGACTGTATTGAACGTTCGATGCAACCGATTCCAGTTGAAAATAATTTGTCGAGGCGGGCAGTGCAGAGATATCCCAAACATGAATTTCACCGATCTGATCCCCAGAGATGAGATATTTTCCATCCTTGCTAAACGCAAGCACGTTGCCATCCCCGTTGATCGGGATCTGGAACATCTCCGCGCCTGTGGCGGCATTCCAAACCCGCACGGTCTTATCGTAGCCAGTGGTGGCAAGCCATTGACCATCCGGGCTGATCTCCACGCTGCTCAGGAAACTATCCTGCAACATACGGATCTTTTCTTTGCCAGTGGCGGTATCCCACACCCTGATTCTTTGATCATCAGAAACGGTAACAAACCATTTGCCATCCGGGCTGAAAGTAAGATCCTCCACCCAATCTTCATTAGTGATTTGAAACAGTTTCGCACCATTGCTCACCTGGGTCATGAACGCAAAACTATCCGAGCCGCCGGAGATGAGCTTGCTGCTATCCGGACTGAAGGCGATCTCAAAAACTTCGCCCCTATGTGACGGGCCGGTCAATACCCTGCCATCGCGCAAATTCCAAAACGTGATGGTCCCCTCATTACTGCCAGCGGCGATCCACGTTCCATTTGGGCTGAATGCGGTCACGTACAAACCGCCAAATGTCGAAGCTCAAATTCAAACTTGCGAGTCGCCAACGCAATAAAAGTGATGCGCTATCGTCACGCCACTGCGAGCGATTTTCCATCAGGCCGATGTTGACATCCCAAATCGGAATGTTGTACTGAACGTATCCTGCAATTCGCGGTCTGCGCATCGACGATCATCACTTCTCGGACACATCACCGGGTTGCAATGATCTTTCCATCGGGACTAAAAGCCGCATCTTCCACCGACTCAGGGCTGTCCACACAAAAGCGCATTTTTCCACCCTGAAGCTCCCACACACATGCTGTACCGTCGGCACTTGCAGTGACGAATGAATCTCCAGACGGGCTAATCTCCAGCGTTGATAACGTCCGATTGCTCCATTTGCGTGATCGGTACAGGAAGCAGTGAGATATTCTTGCGAAGAATATCCTCGGCTTCCTGTGACGGGGCTGCGTCTCATCGATCCAGGGCAAGCAGGGTGCTGATATAAAGTCCGCCCACCTTCGATTGGTAGATCTGCACGCGCGGCGCTATTGCGTTGCGCCTCAGCAATGACCTGGTTTTTTTCAGCGATCTCCTGATTTTTTATGGCAGCATCGGCGTTTTCCTGCGCGATCTCAGCGTTCTTTTGGGCAAGTTTTTCATTCTTTTGCGCCAATATCTTTTGTTCCTGAGCCAGTTTTTCATTTGCGGAGGCTTTTCGCGATTGATATACCGCAGTGATGGATAAGACGATCATAATCAGCAGTGCTGTAGCTGCCGCGATCCAAAACGTAGTTCTTCGTGTTTCATTCCGATAGCTGAAGTCAATATAGACCAATTGGAGATTGGAAGGCTTGGGGTCATTCTTTTCGGCGGTGGCCAGCATACGACGGGCGCTGCGCAAGTCGTTTCCACGCAAAAGCAGGCTGGGATCTTTTTTTCGCTCCCATTCCAACGCCCGGACCTGCAAGCGGCGATGCTCCTGAACCCACTCAATATCAAGTGTAATTGCGACTTTTATCTTCTCCAAACCTTCGTTGAAGTCATCCTGCTCGCGAATAAAGATCCAATTCAGGTCGCGGACGATCGGATTGACTGTCTTCGGGTCAACATCGCGGAGAACGATCGGAATGATGCGCTTATTATTCTTGGCTGCATGCCCAATTTCGACATTACAAACCTCAGATGCAACCGAATCAGGACTGATCAGGAAGACAAATACATCTGATTCTTCAATTCCCACGCAGGATCTCTTCCAGCCAACCTACAGCGGGCGGATATGTTCCCAATCGACCCAGACGTCGAATTCAAATCTTTTAATGTTATCGATCAGCTTACGCGCAACGGTGGAATCTTTTCGTGAGTAGGAAACGATAAGTTTGTTCATAAAATGCCTCAGGCGACGATTATAACCTTTGAAAACAAAAACCTCCGAGCTATTAATAACTCCGGAGGTGCTGACTATCCGTACAATTCTTTCCTGAAAAACTCTGGCAGGGCAAAGGCTGCTTTGTGCACTTCAGGATTAATATAATTATTTATCCCAGGCGGGAACGGGGTTTTCAACCCGTTTTCCCACGGCATGTTCGAGACATACATGAAACCTATCCCACCACCGGGATAGGTTGGAATATTGGCATAGTAATATGCTGGATTCTTCGTCAACGCCTTCGCGGATTGATAAATGGTTTTGATCAGTTCCGTGTCGAAGAAGGGCTGTTCACATTGGGTGGCGGCGGCTCCGTTAGGAGTCAACGCGCGCACCATGAGCTTGTAGAACTCATCTGAGAATAGTCTCTCGGCCATGCCGATGGGGATCGGTCGTATCCGAGATAATGACGTCAAATTGACCAGGGTTTTCCCGAGAAAACCAAAAGCGTCGCGGACTAATAATGTGGCACGAGGATCAGCCCATGGGTCGCCGAATGAAGCGAAGTGTTCGCGTGAAAGATCCACGACTCGTTGATCCAACTCACAAACGATGGCCTCTTCGACGGAGGGATATCGCAGCACCTGCTGCAACGAGCCGCCGTCGCCACCGCCTACGATAAGGACTCTCTTTGGCTTTCCAACTGCGAGCATGGGTACATGCACGATCATCTCATGATAAATCCAACGTTGTCGCGCTCGGTGAGCTGGATGATACCATCAAGGATCATAGCCTTGCCGAAAAACTCAGTTTCAACGATCTGTAAATGTTGAAACTGGTCTGTTCATCTGCAAGGATATTCTTAATACGGATCCCCTTGCGATAATACAGGTGTAATTCTTCAGTAAACCAAATACTCATTCAAGTTCCTACACTGCGATCGGCAGTTTCGTTTCAA
>NZ_JADJKT010000013.1:0-38148 GCF_016705895.1 Candidatus Villigracilis affinis
CTCAACCTGTCGCTTTTCATCGCCGCCTTCTTCTTTTTGAAATCCCTGCTCGACGAAAATTCCGCCCTCATCATTCTCCTGCTCACTTCGTTTGCTCCCTATCTTTTCGGACAATCGCGGATGTTGAACCACGAATCAATGGTGGGACTCTTCTCCCTGCTCACGATCCTCGCGATGACAGCGCATCTCTTTCTTAAGCCGACAACTGGTCTTGCGATTCTCTCGGCAGGATTCGCCGCCTTTGCGAATCTGACCAAGTCCTCGGCGATCGTGTTATTCCCTGTTGTGGCTGTGATGACCGCTTACTTTGCCTGGATGCAGTGGCGCGAAAACCGAAAAATTTCTGCATCTCTGATAAACTTTTTCAAAATCTACGGCCTGTGGATTTTGGCCTTCTTCATTGTCTATTTCATCGCATGGCCTGGCATGTGGGTTGCACCGGGCAAGATGCTCTACGAAGTGTACGGCAATGCCTTCAGTTATGCCTTTCAAGGTGCGCGCCTTTCCGTCACGCAAGAGTTGGAGCCTTCCAATTTCAGCCTCGCCTCGGCAGGACTCGGCGTTTTCGACTTCCTCACTTCGATTGCATGGCGCACCACTCCTGTCACATGGATCGGGGTTGATTCTTGCGGTAATTTTTTTCTTTTCCAAAAACCGTGAGGTTGTTTTCCCGCTTGCCAAATATCTGATCGCTTTTCTGTTACTCGAAGCCTTTGCCTGCATCGGCATGTTCTCCCTTGTGCAGGGACGTGACCAGCCGCATTATGTCCTTGCTTCTTATTATGGTTTCGAATTCGCCGCCGCAATTGGTTGGACATTGGCTTTGCGTTGGATAAGTCAGTCCTTTGCATGGGCGAAACAGATATGGGCTCAGGCGGGCTTGGTTGTGGTTTTACTGTCTGCACAGATGTTTCCGCTGTTTCAAAATGCGCCGTATTATTTCACCTACCTCAACCCGATCATGACCGCTATTGCGGGGCGGCCTAGTCCGTTTTTCTACGGCGAGCGCATGGAACAAGCCGCTGCCTACCTCGCACAAAAACCCGACGCAAAAGACCAGACCGCCCTCGTTTATTTTGGCCGCAGTTTCAGTTATTACTATCCCGGGGAAACCCTGCTTTTCAAGCCGATCCTTTTCGATGACAAGACGCAGTTGATCGAGAATTTGCGCGAATCGGATTACCTCGTCATGTATTCTGGTCTTGAAGAACGCCTGCCGCTTCTCAAAGAGTTGACTCCCGAACATGTCATTGAGTTGTATGGCCGAACCTACGTAGAGATCTATCGCGTGGCAGATATCCCTGCGAGTTTTTATAAATAACTCCTTGCCATGTCATGCTGAGCGAAGCGAAGCATCTCTCATTTCAGGGTGACATTATTAAAGGCAGATCATGAATTTCCGTAAAATACTTCTTGTCCTCCTCCTTCTCGCTTTGACCATTGCCCCGCGTCTTTCGGCTTTGGATTCCTTCGTCACCATTGACGAGCCGTTCTGGCTTTCGGTGGGGGCGAATTATTATTATGCCCTTGGTCAGCGTGAGTTGGAAAACACCGTCTATGAATATCACCCTGCGGTGACGACGATGTCTTTCATTACCGCCGCTTTTCTTGTGGATTTCCCCGATTACCGTGGTTTGGGTCAGGGCTACTTTGATGTGGACAAAGAAAAGTTCGACCCGTTCATCATCGAGAATGGACATGACCCGATGGTTCTGCTGGTTCTCAGCCGCCTCTTTCAGGTGGCGACCATCATCCTGTTTGTGCTGATTATTTTTTATCTGCTCTCGGTTTTGTTCGGCGATGAAAAGGCTTTCTTCATTACGGCTTTCATTTCAAGTGCGCCGTATTTTCTCGGTCATTCGCGGGTGCTCAGCCATGAGGCGTTGGTGGCTTTTTTCGTGCTGGCTTCGCTTTTGGGGATGCTGGCGTATCTCGAGTTCGAGCGGAAGTGGTTTTTCCTGCTGATCTCGGGGGCATCTGCGGCGCTGGCGCAGTTGACGAAATCTTCGGCGATGGCGATGTTCCCCGTCATTGCGTTAATGCTGGCGATTGCGGTTTTTGAAAAAACAAAGGAACGCGGACTTAAGTCCGCGCTCCTGGAACATTTGAAGATTTTCGGCGTTTGGCTGGGGTGGCTGGCTTTGGCATATTTCATCCTTTGGCCCGGTATGTGGGCTGCGCCGGGCAAGATGCTTTATGAGGTGTACGGCAATGCCTTCAGTTATGCCTTGCAGGGTTCGCGCCTGCAAGTGACACAGGAGTTGGAGCCTTCACGATTTGGCCTTGCCACAATGAGTGGGTCGATCCTGAATTTTGTGGCGCAGGTCTTGACGAAGGAGACTCCGTTTTCGTGGCTGGGACTGATTCTGGCGGTCTTGTCTTTGCGGCGAAAGGATGCGGCTTTCGAGAAGAAGCTCATGCTTTATCTCTTTGTGAATGCGGTCATGTCCATTTTGCTATTCAGCGCGGCACAGGGACGGAATTCGCCGCACTACATTATGTCGGCGCATGTGAGCATGGATGTGATTGCGGCGCTGGGGTGGGTGTCTCTTTCGGGGCTGATTCTGAATCAGGATGCCCGAATCAATTCTCGGCTTAAGATGGGAGGCGTGGTTTTCATCCTCATTTTGCAATTAGGCAGCGCGTTGATCTATTATCCATATTATTACACCTACCATAATCCGCTGGTGGTGAATGCGCCGCTTTCGGATTATGGCGAGGGCTTTGAGCAGGCGGCTGCGTATTTGGCGCAAAAGCCGAATGCGGCTGCTTTGAAGGTGTTGTCGTTTCGTGGGCGTGGACCGTTTTCGTATTTCTTTCCGGGTGAGACCATTATTTTCAATCCGCTTTTCATTGAAGAGCCAGGCATGCCTTCGATGATCGAGCGGCTGGAGCAGGCGGATTATTTGGTGATCAACGATGCGCTGAGACCGCGCACGCCGCGCTCGGAGTTGTTCGTGCAGGCGATGGATGGTGTGACGCCCGAACATTCGATTTTCATCAATGGGGTTTCGACGATCCGAATTTATCGGATGGCAGACCTGCCAGTATCATTTTATGAGACGATCAGTAAGTGACGTTTATTCATTGAGCTACTGTCTCTAAAGGTTTTTAACGCAAAGCCGCAGAGACGCCAGTTTTTTGGGCGTCTCTGCGGTCAATTTTTAAGCGGCATTAATTGTGACTTGTATAAGTCTCGATTGTTTTCTTTCCTGAAGCATCCACGAATTCAAATGTGTAGGTGTTTCCCTCAAACCCATAATTGACATAATACTTTTGCCCGCTGATCTGGTATTCCAGCGAATAGTGACTGGAATCGAGTTCGGTGAAGTTGGTGATGGTTGCGCCCTGCAGGGGTTGCAACGCCTCGCGAATTGGGGTCATGCGCGGTTGGGGTTCGATCTGGTCATCGCGGACGGTGACAACTCCGCGCATGCCGCCATTGATGTAGGGATAGGTTTTCGTGCCGTGATAGTGATAACTGCCATCTGCGGCGAAGTGGCCGTTGAATTCGTCGAGGTCGGTGACGGCCGTGCCATCGGGTTCGGTGAGGCCGTAAATGGGGAAGCCATCAAGGGCGTAGGCGATGGGTTTGTCGATGCCGACAAGTTCGGAAAGGTGCAGTGGGGCGGTGTGATAGTGATAATCGTCGGCGCGGCCTGCGTGGCCGCCGAATTCGTCCAGTTCGCCGTAGAGGTAGGCATCGTCGCCGCGATTGTTGAGTGCGTTGAAAATGGGGACGCCATTCACAGCGAGAGCGATCGCGCCGCGATATAGATCGGTCTTTGCCGAAATGGGATTCTCTGCAACGACGGGGTGAAGAGGAATCTTCCATGCGTTGCTGCCTGTAAATGGCTGCGGCAAAGGCACTTGTTGCTGCCAGCTTTTGATCCCGATCATCATTGGATGGGCGGGCATTCCGTTGGATTCAACGTAAAGATACTGGGCATCTTGATACACCTTCACTTGATCGGCGAAGGCTTCGAAGCCGAGTTCTGTCAGGGCTTGAGAAATGACTGTTGGTGACAGGGCAGGCAACTCGGTCGGGTTGATCGGTGGGGGATTGTCCCCGGGTCTGAATCCGCAGGCGGCGAGGAAGGCTGTGCCGAATCCGTAGGCGGAGAGTCTTAGAAAGTCACGGCGTGTGATGGACATGAGTTACCTCGTGTAGGTTACGTTCAATGCTGCGCTGGCAAGGGTGATATTTTGAATCGCATCGAGCAACACCTCGCGGCTGACTTCTGAATCGGCGGCGGAAATATGCGGCTCGGCGGAAAGCGCGTACACGGTGTAGGTGTAGACTTTTTCGCCAGGGCCTTTCGAGCAGGGCGGTGCGTATTTGGTTTCGCCGTTGACGCTGTTAGTTCCGAGTATGCCAATGCCTGTGCTGTTCTTTTCAAGGCTTGTGATGTCAGCAGGAATGTTGTAAACGACCCAATACCAATGCGTGTCACCGGGCCCAGGGACGTGATGCATGACGACAGCGAAACTTTTTGTCCCTGTGGGCGCACCATTCCATGCGAGGGGCAGAGTAGCACTGGAACCATCGCAGGTGAATTCCTTGGGCAGGGCACCGCCTTCGGATACTTCTGGACTGGTGAGTAGGAATGTGCCGTTTGATGAGGTGGGTTCGATCACTGGGGTTGTGTTGGGCGGAGCAGGCGGGTCACCGGGGGCGAGCGTGCAACCCATCAGCAGGAAGATGAGAAATAACGAAAATATTTTTGTCTTCATGCGTTATCCGTTGATGGTCAACTTGCACAGAAGTGTATTGTTCGTTTCAAGGTCGGGACCCCAGATGAATTGTGCGGATGGATTCCACTCGATCTGCTCGAATCCATCCTTCGGGTCAACCTGCTCAGCGGAATAAACAGTGGCTTTGGCCCAGGCAGAGGTGTCGAAGGCTGCATCCATCCAGTTTGCAGGCTCTTCCAACGAAGTGAATCCGCAGGGCATTTCGCCTGCCACAGGGTTGGCAGATTTTTCGCAGGCTTTATCGAGCGGCGCTTCGTGGATGACGGTACACATCCAATTCGAGTCGGTGACGGCGATGACCTCACCCGTGTCGGCATTGATGAATTGCGCGATCAGGCCGCCATCGCCCATTTGCTGTCTATTGGTGCCGATATATTCGAGTCCCGTGTCGTTTTCCTTGAAATCCTTGGCGATGAAATTCAAGGTCATCGGGTAGGATGCGGCGAAGGTGAATGTCTCTGCGTTGAAGGAACGTTCGGTCGTAATTGAAACTGAATCTTCTTTAATGAGTTGATCAGCCAGATAGAAAGCGAACCAATTATCGGCCCAGACATCGGCTTTGATGTTGATCGCACCTGTCGTGTTGATGGAACTGGGCGTCTGTTCTTGCGTGACTGGCTGGGTATTCGCCTGGCTGGGCGGCAGAGGTGCGCCGCAAGCGTTCAAAACAATCGAGAGCAGAAATATGGATAGTGATAAAGACGAAGTTCGTTTCATTGATATTCTCCTTTTTGTAGCAGTGACTTCAGTTACTTTTTAGCCAAGCAACTGAAGTCACTGTTATGGTCTTAAGGTCTCGGCGGGCCGCCTGCCGGCACGCAGGCCAGAATTGAATTCGGTATGACCTGACAGGTCCCGCTGACTAGGTTTTGATTTCTACCACTGAATGAACAAGCTGATTCTGCGGAGAGATTGGCACAGGCATCGATCGCGGCTTGCGGAGGCTGGTGACCATTCTGGTTGCCGTTGCCTTGTTGGTTGGGCGTTTCAGCATCCACAATGACGGTGGATTCGTTGAAGAAGAAGACATCTGCCTGAAGTTTGGTCAGGTCTGTGTTGAGGCGGATGATGTCGGCGAGGGTGGTGTTTTGCACATCATCGACGATTCGATTCGACAGGGAGGCCTGATACCAGAAACGATCACCATCACGCAGACGGCTGAACTGGTCCACGAGAATCGCGGTGAAGGTTTCGCCGAGGCTGGAATTAGGCAGGTGGTCTTCGGCAAGGCCGCCGATCCACAGGTCAATGTTATCCACGCTGCCGTAGGTAGCGGCGAGTGAGGCCTGCAGTGACTTGTCGGAGGTGATCTGCTCGAAGCTGGTGATGCGGTCGAGGCCGTAGGCGGCGCGGGTGGTATTGTAGTCGGCGAGGCCGTGGTCGCGTCCGCGCTGGATGTTGAGGGAGGCGAGGTCGAATCCGCCCTGGCCAGGTGCGCCGAAGAGGAAATTGCGGACGTCATCCACGACGATGGGGTCGATCTCCTGCGCGTTATCGGAGGCGAGATATTTTAGAATGGGGTCAATGCCTGTTTCGTGGAGCACAGTAGGGTTGAAGAACGAATCGCGCAATGGCATGGCTTCGTGATTTTCGTTCCCGTCGTTGTCGAGAAATTCGATGTCATCGCCCAGCATGCTATGACCGAAACGAAACGCAGCCGTGGAAAATTCATTGGCGATGCCAGGATTCACTTCAGATTGATAGCCGCGGTAGGCGGGCATGGCATTCGGCCCGAGAATGGCAGGGAGGAATTCATCGTAGGTGATCTTTTGCAATTCGGCAATGACCTTGCGGCGCGCGAATTGATACAGTTCCTCATCGGTCCAATCGGGATGGCGTTGGGCGGCTTCTGCGGCGATGCGGTTGTGCTCACGCAGGAAAAGCGTATGCAGGGAAAGCAGTTCGGGGTTTTCGTTGGCGCGGACATCGCCTGCGAGGAACAGTTGACTGTCGTCCACGCGGTGGGCATCGTTGGCGTTGGGGAATCCTTCGGTGTTGAGAGGTGGCAGGTTGCCTGCACTGGTCTTTAACCGTCCGCCGCCGAATTCACGCAAGGCTGCCGCGCGTTCTGGGTCTATGCCATAAATTTGCGAGCCGTCAATGAAAGCGGTGATGGAATTGGTCTGCTGGCGCGGGCCGCTGATGCTGGTATCGTAATTCGAGCGTGAGACGGGAATGGTCATCGTGCCAGTGCCGGCAGGGTCGAACCAAGCATCGCTTGTGGGCACGATGATGGGAAAAGCCTCTTTCGGCGAGGCGGTGTCGGTCAGGTCAATATCGTGGTCGAGGAATTGTCCCCAAGCATAGACGAAGGCGGTGAAATCGCGGTCATTGGCGATGCCTTCTTCGGGGCTGACCGAGAATGTGTTGCTGACCAGCCTCGGGCTGGGACGATCCGCGCCTGCGGGGGAGTTGGTTCCATCTCCATAGTCCGCTGCGGCGAAGCGAAGCAAGGTCTGGTTGATGCTTCCCCAGGTTGGGTTGGCGATGTTGTTTCCGATTCCATCCAGCGGTTCGGTTTCGCGGCTGGAATTTGATTCGTCATTTGTTTCTGAAAGGCTTGCCTGCGCATTTTCGATCAACACATTTGAATCGGTATTGGATGTGTTTTGAGCGGGTGCTGGGTTGAAAGACTGGCATCCGACAAGGAATACGAGCATGCTTGCGGCGAAAGTTCTGGTGAGGTTGTTCATATTGGGTTCCTTTGACGTTGAATCTCTTACGGTTGCTGCGGTCCGCCGATGGGAGCGCATGCCAACTGAGTGGAGGCATTGCTGGGCGGCAGGGAGCAAGTGCCGCTTAGGCTTCCATTCGGGGTGAGAACGGTGCAAGCCGCACCTTCACTCAACCCGACACAAGCATCGTAAGCTTCCTGCGGAGGTTGCTGTCCGTTGCCCGGTCTGCCGCCCATATTGGCGCAGTCGGTGGGCATGGCCTGTTGTATGGCTTGCTTCAAAGTTTCTTCAGTGATGCCGAGTGTGGCGGCTGCGGTGGCCAGGTCGGGCCTGCCTTGAGCGGGGTCACCCAATGCTGCTTGAAGTTCTTCAGCGGTGATTCCCAAGGTGTTTGCGGCTGTGGTCATATCGGGGCGGCAATCGCCATTTTGACCGGGTTGCCCGCCCTGTCCGTTTTGCATGGGCTGGTCGTTGGATGGCTGTGCAATTGAAGGCTGAATTCCCGCAGGCTGGATTCCATTGGGGTCAAGTTGTGCGGGCTGCGCGTTTGAATCAAGCGACGCGGCTGGCTGGTTCTGCGAGACGTCTACAGCTTCCACGGGCATGGCGGGCTGGGTAGCTTGAACTTCAGCGGCTTGAGTGGCGGGGGCAACGCTTGCGCAGGCGCTGACGATGAGAGTCAGCAGGGTGAAGATGGAAAGAAGGAGGAGATTTTTGTTTTTCATTTTGTTTTCCTTTTGTGTTTGATGTTGGTTGCATTTTAGCCACGTGTAAAAAATGTAATGAGTGTGTAAAATCATCATGTTGAACGAATGTCCATGCATACCTGCATCAACAGGCATGACAGGTGTCATGGGAAAAATGACGTAAAAACATAGAAAACGCTGACTTTGCTTTATCAGCGAAAATCAGCGTTCGTCTATGTCCAAAATTATTTTTTATTGAGACTACTTGCACATATATAACGTGTTGGATTGATTGCCCGGCCCGCCTCCACCTGGACCTTGAACCTGATTCTGTCCATTTTGCTGGTTGCTGAATTCAGAGACCACCGAACACGAACTTGCCAGCCAGTTGGCAATATCTTCCTTGTTGCCGCGATTATCACCGTAGAGCACGTAGCGCAATTCACCGTTGGCAACCATCTCCGCAAGGTCTTCCGCGCTGACGACATCATCCTGCCCGCCGAAGCCGCCCATATACAGCACTGGTCTTCCCGTTTGGATCACCCAGGTGGAGCCCTGCTGTGACGAAGGCACTGCCGCCAGATATTTCACATCCTGCGTGTTGGCCTGAAGATAGGCAAGCATTTCGCTGTTTACGTTCGAGTTCGGTCCGCCATCATCCTGCGGACGCGGCGAAGCAAGGCCGACCTGTTGCTGATTGCCTCCTGTATAAGCGGTGGGTAAATTTTTATCCACATTGGATGAGACGGTCATCATCGTCCAATAGATGGGGATGACCAGCATCGAAGCCAGCAGGCTGAGATACGCGGCGCGCTTCACAACGACCATCGAGAGGGTTCCCACCGCAAACAGGATCACCGCGAGAAGCATCCACCACGATTGTTCACCGTATTGATACGAGGCGAAGAGTTGAAAGGCCAGCGTAATTAAAGATGCGCCGATAAGCACTGCGCCGATCCATTTTTTGTCTTTGCCCCAACTCCACAATTGAGCGAAGCCGATTCCCACCATGGCGCCGAGGGCAGGGGCCAGCATGATGGCATAGTAAGAGTGGAAGATGCCTGAGACCATGCTAAAGAACACCACACAGGTCAGCAGCCATCCACCCCAAATGACGAGGGCTTTGTGAACCGCCGATTCAAGCGGCAGGCGGATCTTGCCCGCGAAAAGCGCCAGCACCACACTGATCAACGCGAAGGGCAGAAGCCACGACATTTGCTTTGAAAGCGGATTTGTAAAGAAGCGGAAGACGCCCGGTGTGCCTGTCTCCTGGCTGAAAGGAGTACCGCCATTGCCGCCTGGCCCGCCAGCGGGTCCCTGCCCATTTTGCTGGGGGTTCATGCCCTGCGGAGCGCAAGCCAATTCACTTGAGTTAGGTGGAGTCACGCAGGAGCCGTTGATCGTGTTCCCGTTTTGCAGAGTGAACGAGCAGGCATCGCCTTGTGTGGATGTGGAGCACGCATCCAATGCGGCTTGCGGCGGACCTTGATTGTTGACATTGTCGTTTGTTGTCTGAGCATTGCCTGTGGGAGCCTGTCCGTTTTGCTGTGACATGCCTTGCGGAGCGCAGGCCAGGACATCGAGGTTTTGAGGTGTAATGCAGGAGCCATCCACGGTGTTGCCGTTTTGAGTGGTGAATGAGCAGGCATCGCCTTGTGAAGATGTGGAGCAGGCATCCAAGGCTTCCTGCGGCGGGCCTTGACGAAGATTCTGCTGAGGCTGAGCCGCCTGATTGGTGGACTGATCAGTTTGCGGCGCGGTGGGAGGCGTTCCATTTTGCGGTCCGCCGTTTCCTCCCAATCCAGTGTTTCCGAGGCGCGATACTCCGTTGTGGCCGAAGATCAATCCCATGACAGTGTTGTTATCGCTTGATCCAATATATGGGCGTGAGTCAGCGGGGGTCAAATCTACAACAACTGCCCATGAGAACGAAACCGCGAGCAGTAATACGGTGGCGATGCCAAGATTGAAGATTTTACGGAGCCAGCCTTCTTTCGATCCGAAGAAATACAGCGCGTAGAATGCGGGGAGCGGCAGAAAAGCTTGCATCATTTTGATATTGAAACCGAGGCCGACAATGAACCCGCCCAGCAAAAGCCAGCGGAGTTTTCCATCTTCGGTTGCTTTGATGAAAGCCCAGGCCGCCATGAGCAAAAAGAAGACGAGCATGCCATCCATGGTGTTGTTGCGGTTGGTGGCCACGAAGACGGGGGTGAAGGCCATGACGAAAGCTGCAATGAGGCCTGCGAGTTCGCCCGCATATTTTTTGACCATGCTGTACAAAAGCGGAATGCTGAATATACCCGCGAGGATATTCGGCAGTGAAACGCTGAATCCGCTCACACCAAGGAAAAATGCGAAGACCGCTTCGATCCACAACCCCAACGGGGGTTTATCCACGGTGACCGAACCGCCGGGCTCGGCGGCGACGAAGAAGAAATTGCTCCAGCTTTTCAGCATGGCTTCCACTGCGGCGGTGTAATATGAATTGGCATCGCCGATGGATTCGATGTTATACATATGTACACCGAAAGAGATCGCCATGATGACGATCACAAGCAAAAAGGCGGGCGTAATCCCGAGGACGAGATTCTTCTTTAGGAAGGATGGTTGGGTTGGGATGGTTGCAGTTGTCATTTATTACTCCTTGTTACATCTTGTCAGGACTGGTGGTCGAGTAGGGCTGATGTTTTTTCCAGCCCGTATCGAGACCACCGAGATTTCTTATTTCTTGAAAGTCCACATGCGATTGGCGAAATAATTCCAAAAGACGACCACGCCTGTAGCAATGACCTTTGCAGGGAGGTAGCCCCAATCGGGTTGGCCGAGCATTGTGCCGAAGATGCCTTCCAGCGAAAGCACGATGAGGTTGTTCAGTGCAAGCCCTACCAGACTCACAGCTGTGAATTGGATAAGTTGTCTGCGCCAATCGGGCTGAATGGCGTCGCCGAAGGTCCAAAGGCGATTCCATGTGAAATTATTGACCAGCCCCGCGGTAAAGGACAGGCTGTTTGCCAGCAAAGTCGGCAGGCCTGCCAGTTTGAGCAGGGTCAGCAGGCTGAAATCCAATAAAGTGCCGACCGCACCCACCGCCAGAAAACGGGAGAAGCGTTCGATTTCCTTGTTTGAAGACGTGTCAGATAAAGCGGCCATTCTTTACTCCTTGTAATCAGAGATAAACATTGATAAACGAAGATGTTCTTTTGTTCGATATCCTAATCTTATATTTTTCCGCCAAATTGAGAGAGTGAAGCCAGTCATTACTTGCCGTCCACAGCCGTGAATTCTTCATCCCCACCCATGACTGCTGTCATGGGAAATGTGGGGGAATCATGACGACGCGCACAGGGCGCGCGCCTGCCTTCATGATAAGATTTGCTTATGCAAGCTCAAAACGACTCAACCCGCATTTTGCGTGTCGCCGCATGGATATGGATCGGTTATCTGATCGCCATGTTGATGATGGATGTTGTGTTGTACACCCCGTTTGCCCAGCAAGCCATTACGCAAAACCCGCCGCTCCAGCAGGATATCCCCGGTCAACTGCTTCCCCCGTTGGGGAATCCGCAGCTTCAGCCGCAGGGGGCGCGTTTTTGGCCTGTCTTTCTTTTCTATGCGGCCAATGGCGCGGTTGCTTTTGTCTTTCTTCTGTTCACGTATTGGAAATGGCCGCAAGATCAGCTTGGTGGCGCGTTCTACCCTCTTCTGGTGTTGATGATCTCGGCTACGCCCATCATCATCAATACCCTGGTCGTGCCGCGCTTCCCGCAGGGTCCGCTTTCGAATGCGGAAGGCATGGCGCTGCGGCAGTTGCCCGTTCTGTTTGTTGCGCTGGCGCTGGTCGCATGGGAATATCAACTTCCACATGTCATCTTTTTCAGCGTGGCCACCACGGCGCTTGAGCTTGGCCTGATCGCGTTCAGCGTCATCAATTCCCAAAGCGTTTATGTTTTCATTTTCATTGCCATTATCCGCACCATTACGTTTGTAGCCACAGGTATCTTCCTCAACCTGCTTGTCACACGCCTGCGCGAACAGCAGGAGTCGCTTCGACAGGCCAATGCCAATCTTTCGCACTATGCGTCGACGCTGGAGCAGTTGACGGTGAGTCGTGAACGCAATCGTCTCGCGCGCGAACTGCACGATACGCTGGCCCATTCTCTCACCGCCATTTCCGTCTCGCTTGAAACTGCCAAAGCCTATTTTGATATCGAACCGAAGAAGGCACAGGAATTCCTCGATAAATCGCTGGAGGCCACCCGCACCGGTGTGGATGAAACCCGCCGCGCACTCAAAGCCCTGCGTTCATCGACTTTGGAAGATATGGGATTGGGACCCGCCATCCGACAGGCCGCCGAATCTGCGGCCTCGCGCTTCCATCTGGACCTTGAACTGGTTCTGCCAAATCCCATGCCTTCTCTCAGCCCAGACGTGGAGCAGACCCTCTATCGAATTGCACAGGAAGCCATTGAAAATATCACTCATCACTCGCGCGCTAACAAATTCACCATCCGTCTCGAAAGCAACGGCCATACCACCTTGACCATCCGCGATAACGGCATTGGCTTTGATATGCGCTCAAAGGAACCGACAGGCCACTTTGGACTCATCGGCATGCGCGAACGCGCCGAACTTGCAGGTGGTAAATTGAAGATCGAAAGTGAAAAAGGAAAAGGCACGAAGGTTGTGCTGACGATATAATCTGCTCTCGCTGAGCGAAGCGAGAGTCCTATCCCTCGACTACGCCGCCAAAGATCGGCGGTTCCGCTCAGGACGAAGAGATGACCAACTATGAAAATCCTCCTCTGTGACGACCAGGCAGTGATCCGCGACGGGCTGGAAATGCTTCTCAACCTCGAGAAGGATTTCCAGGTCATCGGCTCCGCGCAAGACGGCGCTGAAGCCGTGGAACTTGCCGCGCAAAAACAACCCGATCTCATTTTGATGGACTTGAAAATGCCAATGATGAACGGGATCGAAGCCACGCGTGAGATCCGCGCCAGATTCCCCCAAATCAAAATTCTCGTGCTGACCACCTACGATGACGATGAATGGGTCTTTGATGCCATCCGCGCGGGCGCATCAGGCTACCTGCTCAAGGATACGTCACGCCAGAAGATCGTCGAAGCCATTCGCGGGACAATGGAAGGAAAATCCTTTGTTGACCCCGCCATTGCGGGTAAATTATTAAATCAAGTTGCCAGCAAGCAAACACAGCCCACTTCCATCTTGACAGATAAACTCACCGAGCGTGAATTGGATGTGCTGCGCCTGATCGCCAAAGGAATCAACAACAGCGATATTGCTGCCCAGTTGCATTTATCCGAAGGGACGGTGCGGAATCACGTCAGCGCAATTTTGGAAAAATTGGGAGTGTCAGATAGAACGCAGGCGGCGGTCATCGCCATTCAGCATGGGTTGTGAGATCAATGATCAGTTTTGTTGAATTACAGCGGCGTTTTCGCTGCCATCCCCGCACTGCGCGGATATTTCGGCGGCGTGGCAGCGACCTTATCCACGAGCACAAGGTAACGGTCATCGGCAACGCCGGGCAGGTTGACGGGAATCAACTGCTTTAATTTTCCACCCAATAATTTCATCGCCTTTTCAGCGGACTGCGCTTCGGCGGGTCCGCTTTCACCTTTTTGGGCAAGTACGATTCCGCCCAGCTTTACCAGCGGGAGCAGGTATTCGCTCAAAACATTGAGGTTTGCCACTGCGCGTGCTACAGCCCAGTCATAACTTTCACGATGCTCCGCTTTTTGACCGATGTCTTCCGCGCGCGAATGGATCACCTTCACATTTTCCAGCCCGAGGGTATCCACGATGTGCTGACAGAATTTGGCCTTCTTACCGACTGATTCGACCAGGGTCAAATGCATGGCGGGATAGATGATTTTCAAGGGAATGCCCGGGAAACCGGCACCCGTTCCCACGTCAATGAGGCGATACGGGGGAGCGGCTTTCCACGCCTGCACACAGGAAAGTGAATCCAAAAAATGCTTGGTGCGGATGGATTCCACATCCCGAATGGCGGTGAGGTTGAATTTTTGATTCCAATCCAAAAGCTCACGTTCATAAGTGGCAAGCGCCAGAATGTGTCTCCCCGTCAGGCGGACGTTGAAAAGCGAGAGTGCTTCGCGGGCTAAATTTTCCATGAAGTGATTATAGCAAAAAAGAGAGACCACTTTTCAGCAGTCTCTCTTTTACTATTCACAATTCACTTCTTACTTCTTTTCCACTTCCTGTGCTTGTTCCTTCTTCGGTTTGCTTCCACGCAGCTTGCGGAAAATGGCCCGCGCGCCGATAAACAAAAGATAAAGGAAGAAGCCGATGGTGAGCAGAACAGGCAGGGTGAAGATAATGAAGCGGATGAGGAACTCGGAAAAGCCCTGGAAGAAATCGATCAGATCCTGTGTCGCTTCGAGCGCCACGCCCTTGGGCTCCCACTTGCCGATGACAAGCGGCTTGATGGTCTCTTCGGCAACGATGCGCACGCTGATGGCAGAAAGCGCGGAGGCTTCTTCATAATATTTGATCTGGCCCTTGGTCACTTCGATCTGCTGGCGATAATAGGTAAGCTGATTGAAGATGTTGACCACGTCTTCGGTGGTGGTGGCTTCTTCGAGGATCTTGTTCAATTGCTCTTCAGTGGCTTCGAGGCTTTTCAGGTTCGATTGCAGGTCCACGTATTCGGCAGTGACATCCTGACCTGAGACGGTCTCGGACTGCACTTCGACCACATCTTTTTTGATCTGATCCAGAGCCTCGGTCAACTTTTCGGCAGGCACGCGGACAGTGATCGTTGCTTCGGGCACTTCAATGTTATCGCTGGTATAGCTTTGGTACAAATTGGAGGAAACGACAAATCCGCCCATTCCCTCAGCCATCGACTGGATGGCTTCCATGCGTCCCTGTACATCTGAAACGACGATGGCGAGGTCGGCGTTTTTGATGACGATCCGCTCGATGGCTGCCGCTGAGGCACCAGAACCGCTGTTCGAGGTGCTTTCTTCGAATGCAGGCTCGGGCGCGAACATATCCTGCTCAACTGCGGGCGCGCCACCGGAAGATGGCAATACATCCATGACAGGGGCTTCCGGGGCTGCTGCACTGCCGCATGCAGTGACAAGCAATGCCGCGGCAATGATGCTGAATATCAAAATCTTTTTCATGATCTTTTCTCCTTTTACCTTATGGCGATTTCTCTACATAAGGAACGAACATGATAGAGAGAAAGTTCCTGCCCGTCATGTTTTGCCGCTCAATCTTCGGTACTACCACCCATCGGCGATGCGCAAAGCATGTTTTTCAGGCAGCCCAGCCGAGCGGATGCGTTCCTGCACCTCGGGGATGTTGTAGCTCACGCGGCGCGGAGTCCATGTCTGTGCTTCGGTGTCGTAAATGGCGTATGCGGCCCGCGGATCACGGTCACGCGGCTGGCCGACCGAGCCCGGGTTGAGAATGATCTTCGGACGCAGTTCCACGACCACATCGGGGGTTGTCTGCCCGAGGGTCACGCGTTTGGAATTGCCGTCCATCATGAACGAGCATTGGATGTGCGAATGGCCGACGAAACAGCTCGTCGTGTTGAAATGGTCGAAATTGAGCTGCGCCGAAAACGAATTCAAAATATATTCCCACAACGGGTCGCGTGGACTTCCATGCGCGAGCGTGGCATCACCACACACTTTTGTATTCGAGGAAAGTGTACGCATGTAATCCAGGTTGCTGGCAGATAAAACTTTTTCATGATAGATCAGGGAGCGGCGTGCATCTCCATTGAAGGTTTCGAGCGGCATCTTTCCGATGGCAGCCACGTCATGGTTGCCAAGCAGGCAGGTGAGGTTCGGAATATCCTGAATCTCTTCGACCACTGCGTTCGGGTCAGGGCCATAGCCAACGAGATCGCCAAGGCACCAGGTTTCATCCACCTGACCGGCATCCTTCAATACGGCTTCAAGGGCAGTGTAATTCGCATGAATGTCCGACATAACTAAAACGCGCATATTTACTCCAGCAACCGTGATGTGTGTTCGATAATGATTTCAGCCACTTCCATTTTACTTGTCAACGGCAGGTTTTCCCGTGCGCCGTTCGCAAACAGAATGGTGACTCGATTCGTCTCCACCGCAAACCCCGCATCGCTGGCAGAGATATCGTTCGCAACAATGAAATCCAGTTTTTTGGATTTCAACTTCTCGGCGGCATTTTCAAGAAGATTTTGACTCTCCGCCGCAAACCCCACCATGACTTGAAAACGCTTCTTATCGACGGGTGAGCCTGATACTGTTTTAAGAATATCGGGCGTCGCTTCAAGCTCAATCTGCGGAATACCGTCGCGTTTCTTCATTTTATCTTTGGCCGCATTCTTCGGGCGGAAATCCGCCGCCGCCGCCGCCATGATCAACGCATCGGCGGACTCGGCCAACACGGCCTTGAGCATCTCTTCCGCGCTGTTCACTTTGACGACACGCGCTCCCACAGGGGCGGTCAATGCTGTCGGAGCAGTGACCAGGCAAACGTCCGCGCCTGAATCGAGCGCGGCCTGGGCGATGGCATATCCCTGTTTGCCCGATGAATGATTGGTGATGACCCGCACCGGGTCGAGCGCTTCCTGAGTCCCGCCCGCAGTGACAACCACTTTTTTGCCCGCGAGCTTTCCTTTTCTACCCAACACAATGCGAATGTGGCCGAGTATTTCCGCAGGCTCCACCATGCGGCCCGTGCCAGTCAACCCCGAAGCGAGGTGGCCTTCTGCAGGCCCAACGATGATCGCACCGCGTTCTTTTAATTTTGCAAGATTGTCCTGCGTGGCGGGGTGATCGAACATGCCGCCGTCCATCGCGGGCGCGATCACCAGCGGACAGGTCGCTGCGAGTGCGGTAACTGTCAATAGATTGTCTGCGATTCCATTCGCGAGCTTTGCGATCGTATCGGCCGTGCACGGCGCAATGACGAGCAGGTCCGCCGTTTTGCCAAAGCTGACATGCAGGACGTGTGCTTCGTTGCCCCACAGGTCGTTGTCAGTATATGCGCGGCGCCCAGTGACAGATTGAAAGGTGAGCGGCGTGACGAATTTTTCCCCTGCGTTGGTTAAGATCACATCCACATCCGCGCCTGCCTGCGCAAGTTTGGAAGCCAGGTCGGCGGCCTTATAACCCGCAATGGAACCCGTCACACCGAGCAGGATATGTTTATTCGAAAGGATGGACATATGCGGTCATTATACTTCCAAGAGAAAAATGTAAGAGGTTATTTTCATTATGTGTATTTATCTTGCATGGTGCGTTTTTGCCTAAAATGCCAGCAATAATTCAGATTAATCTGTCTGAAAAAGGAGGCGCAAATTCTGCAAAATGTAATCGATTGACATACCCGAAACTTACACCAGCCCCTTGACTTATTTCCGAATCTGCCTATAATCGGACGAAATCACAAGCCCATGAATCCATCTTTGTTCAGCCTCTCCCTTATTGTAGTCGTCCTTGTAGTCCTTATTATTAAAGGATTATTTTCGGTTAGGATGGCAACGGTGAGAGCAAAGTAAATCACTGAGTAAGTACGAAGAGCCGCCCTAACCACGGGCGGCTCTTTTTTTATCTTGACCTCACCCCCAACCCTCTCCTGAGAGGAGAGGGGAGTCTCAAAAGGAGCACCATGCGTTCAGATACAGTTAAAAAAGGTTATGAGAAAGCGCCGCACCGTGCGTTGTTACGCGCCACGGGTTTGAAGGATGAGGATTTTAATAAGCCTTTCGTTGCCATCGTTAATTCTTACGTGGATGTTGTGCCCGGGCATGTGCATTTGCAGGAATTCGGCAAAATGGTAAAAGATGCCGTCCGCGCGGCGGGTGGTGTACCTTTTGAGTTCAACACCATCGGCGTGGATGATGGTATTGCGATGGGTCACATGGGGATGAAGTACTCGCTTCCTTCGCGTGAACTGATTGCTGACTGCGTCGAGACCATGATCGAAGCTCATCGATTCGACGCAATGGTCTGCATCCCGAACTGTGACAAGATCGTGCCAGGCATGCTATTGGCCGCCATGCGCGTGAACGTGCCGACCATTTTTGTCTCTGGCGGCGCGATGAAGGCGGGAATGACCCCCGATGGCGAGACCATTGACTTGATCTCTGTCTTCGAAGGCGTGGGTGCATTTTCAGCGGGGAAGATCGACGAAAAGCGTTTGTCCATTTTGGAAAAATTTGCCTGTCCATCCTGCGGTTCATGTTCTGGCATGTTCACTGCGAATTCGATGAACTGTTTGATGGAAGTGCTCGGTTTGGCCCTGCCGTATAACGGATCCGCTCTGGCGAAGACTCCCGAGCGTGAGTCATTGGCGAAGCAGGCCGCCGCTCAGGTGATGACCCTGATCGAACGGGACATCAAGCCACGTGATATTGTCACTGCCGAAGCCATTGACGATGCTTTCGCATTGGACATGGCGATGGGTGGCTCATCCAATACGGTGCTGCATACTTTGGCATTAGCCAACGAGGCAGGCGTGGACTATCCACTGACCCGCATCAATGCCGTGGCGGATAAAGTACCTCACATCTGCAAGGTCAGCCCTGCGGGCAAATGGCATATGGAAGATGTGCATCGCGCAGGTGGGATCCCCGCCATTTTGAACGAAGTTCAGCGGGGAACGGGAATGCTCCATTTTGACCGCATGACAGTAACAGGCAAGACGTTGGGGGAATCGATTCAGGGTTGTGAGATCAAAGACGAAGATGTAATTCGCAAATATGACAATGCACATTCCAAGCGCGGCGGCTTGTCCATTTTGTTTGGAAACCTTGCTCCGAAGGGCGCTGTTGTAAAAGTTGGCGGTGTGAGTGAAGCTATGATGAAGTTCGAAGGCCCTGCTGTCATCTTTGAATCACAGGATGAGGCCATGGCTGGGATTCTGGCTGGCAAGGTCAAAGCTGGAGATTGTGTAGTGGTCCGTTACGAGGGCCCCAAGGGCGGACCGGGTATGCAGGAAATGTTGTCGCCCACGTCCGCCATCATGGGGCAGGGACTTGGCGACAAGGTCGCGCTCATCACCGATGGACGCTTTAGCGGCGGGACTCGCGGCGCATGCATCGGTCATGTGTCACCCGAGGCTGCGGCGCGCGGTCCGATTGCGGCGATCCAGGCCGGGGACATTGTCCAAATCGATTTAATGGCACGCAGCCTCAACGTTAAGTTGAGCGATGCGGAGATCCAGAGTCGGCTTGAGGCGCTGCCCCAGTTCAAATCCACAACGACATCCAAATGGTTAAAGCGATATTCGTATTTTGTGACAAGCGCAGATACAGGTGCGATATTAGAAAGTTAACTCAAAACCCTAAAGGTCTTTAAGACCTTTAGGGTTTATCTAAGGAGAGCGAATGAAAAAGACAGGTGCAGAAATATTGTGGGAGTGTTTGGTGCGCGAAGGCGTGGAAGTGGTCTTCGGGTATCCGGGCGGGGCGAACATGCCGATCTACGATGCGATGCTCAGTTATCCGGTGCATCATGTTCTGGTGCGGCATGAGCAGGGCGGGGCGCACATGGCCGATGGGTATGCGCGTGCTTCTGGCAAGGTCGGCGTTTCGATGGGCACATCGGGACCCGGTGCAACGAATCTGGTCACAGGTATTGCAACCGCGATGATGGATTCAGTTCCCGTTGTGTTCATCACTGGGCAGGTCGCCGCGCATTTGATCGGTGGGGATGCGTTTCAGGAAGTGGATGTGACCGGTATTACATTGCCGATCACGAAGCATAACTATCTTGTCACGCGTGCCGATGAGATCGCGGAAGTGGTGCGCGAAGCGTTTTACATTGCGCGCAGCGGACGTCCCGGCCCCGTTTTGATCGACATTTGCAAGAATGCACAGGTTGAACAAACGGAATTCATTTATCCCGAAGAAGTGAAACTGCCCGGATATCAGCCTGTGTCACATGCGCCAAAGGATTCACTGGATGAAGCGGTGAAGTTGATCGAGAAGGCGCAGCGCCCGATCATTTTGTGCGGACATGGCGTTTTGATGTCCAAGGCTGAAGAAGCGTTGATGCAGTTCGCGGTGAAGACCCAGACGCCTGTGGCAAGCACATTGCTCGGTTTGGGTGCATTCCCTGCTTCGCATGAACTGAGCCTCGGCATGATGGGGATGCATGGCGAAGTCCATACCAACCTGGCAATCCAAAACTCCGATTTGATCCTTGCCTTTGGAATGCGTTTCGATGACCGCGTAACGGGAACGTTGAAGACATATGCGCCGCGCGCAAAGAAGATCCACATCGAGATCGACCCCTCGGAAGTGCACAAGAACGTGGCGGTGGATGTTCCGCTCGTGGGCGACCTGAAGACCGTGTTGTCTGATCTCATTCCGCTGGTTGATGAATACGACCATGAAGAATGGAAGAAGGAGATCAACGCCTGGAAGACCGAAGCCGATTCGCGCAGTATTATGAATTGGGAGGACGACGGCAAATTGTACGTGGCTCATCTCATCGGTGATATTTGGAAGGCGACAGGCGGCGGCGCAATCGTCACTACCGACGTGGGTCAGCATCAAATGTGGACCGCGCAATATTATCAACTCGATAAACCGAATCGCTGGCTGACCTCGGGCGGCGCGGGCACCATGGGCTTTGGCCTGCCCGCTGCGATCGGTGCCTGGTTTGCGGCAAAGGATCAGGAAATCTGGGCAATCGCTGGTGACGGCGGTTTCCAAATGACAGCCGCAGAATTGACCACCGCCGTTCAGGAAGGCGCGAATGTGAAAGTCGCCATCATGAACAACAGCTTCCTCGGCATGGTGCGCCAGTGGCAGGAGTTCTTCTTTGAGAAGCGTTACTCTGCCGTGAACATGCTTGCCCCCGATTTTGTAAAACTGGCCGACGCGCATGGTGTCCCCGCGAGACGCGTGACCAAACGCGAAGAAGTGGAACGAGGCCATCGAATGGGCACGTAAGACCAAGGGCCCCGTCGTGCTCGAATTCCGCGTTGAAATGGAAGACGCGGTGTACCCGATGGTTCCCGCAGGGGCGGCGCTGGATCAAATGATACAGAGACCAGCAAAAGTATAACGTCGTTGCGAGGAGGGTGCTCAGCACTTGCGTACTGGGCAAGTGTCCCGACGAAGCAACCTCGCAATGAAGAAGGAGAATCAAATGAACTACACTTTTATAGCATTAGTAGAAAACAGACCCGGCGTGTTGAACCGCGTAGCATCGCTGTTTCGCCGCCGCAATTTCAATATTGAATCGCTCGCGGTGGGGCGCACGGAAGACCCTGAAGTTTCACGCATGACCGTGGTCGTGGATTGTCCCAACGGCGATATGGATGCGCACAAGATCGAAGCAAATCTGTATAAGCTCGTCAACGTGATCGACGTGCAGGACGTCACGCGTCAACCTTCGGTAACCCGTGATCTGGCTCTGATCAAGGTAAAGGTCGGCCCCGAAAAACGCGCCGAAGTCAACGGCCTCGCTGATATTTTCCGCGCCCGCATCGTGGATGTGGCGACCGATTCGGTCATCGTCGAGATCACCGGCACCGAAGACAAGATCGAAGGCATGATCGAGTTGCTGCGTCCGCTCGGCATTGTGGAAATGGTCCGCACGGGACAGGTTGCAATGACCCGCGGTGTTAACGACGGTGTGCGCCGCGTCCCCGGTGTGAATGGCCATCGCTTCGAAGATGTATCTGAACTGGCAGAAATGACGCCGTAAAGAAAAGGATGAATGCTGAAGGATAAAGGACGAATAAAATACTTTTCTGCCTATTTCCCTTCCAGCTCTCATCTTAAATTCAAAAAATAGAAACTCAAAATAAAAACAAACAGGAGAATTTTTATCATGGCAAGAATCAATTTTGGTGGTGTTGAAGAAGAAGTAGTGACTCGCGACGAGTTTTCTTTGGAAAAAGCGCGTGAGGTGTTGAAGAATGAAGTCGTGGCTGTCGTTGGCTATGGAGTGCAGGGACCTGCACAGGCTATGAACATGCGCGATAACGGCATTAACGTCATCGTCGGTCAGCGCGAAGGCACACCCAATTGGGATAAGGCTGTCGCGGATGGCTGGGTTCCCGGCAAGACCCTGTTCAATGTTGAAGAAGCCGCAGAAAAAGGGACCGTCATCCAATACCTTTTGTCCGATGCTGGTCAACGCTCGCTGTGGCCCAAGATCGTGGAATGCTTAAACGAAGGTGACATGCTGTACTTCTCACACGGTTTCTCTGTTACATATAAGGATGACACCGGTGTCATTCCTCCTCCACATGTGGATGTGGCTTTGGTGGCACCCAAGGGATCAGGCACCAGCGTCCGCCGTAACTTCCTCGCAGGCAGCGGTATCAATGCCAGTTATGCTGTGCATCAGGACCACACAGGCCGTGCAGCCGAGCGCACCATTGCATTGGGTATCGCCATCGGCGCTGGTTATTTATTCAAGACCGATTTCAGAAATGAAGTGTACAGCGACTTGACTGGTGAACGCGGTATTCTCATCGGCGCGCTCTCTGGTGTGATGGAAGCCCAATACAACGTCCTTCGCAAGCATGGACATTCCCCCAGTGAAGCTTTCAACGAGACTGTGGAAGAACTTACCCAGTCGCTCATCCGCCTTGTGGGTGAGAACGGCATGGACTTTATGTATGCCAACTGCTCCACCACCGCCCAGCGCGGTGCGCTCGATTGGCATCCCCGCTTCCGCGATGCGGTTGCGCCTGTGTTCGATGCGCTGTATGAATCCGTCGTCAGCGGCAATGAAGCACGTATCACCCTCGAAGCCAACAGCCGCCCAGATTATCGCGAACAACTTGAAAAGGAACTTGCCGCTTTCCGCGATTCCGAAATGTGGCGCGCTGGCGCGGCGGTACGTTCATTACGCCCTGAAAATTGGCAGAAGTAGTCTTATAGTCCTGTAGTCGGTTAGTCTTATGGTCATGTGTGTTGACTGTTCGACTATTTGACGAACGACCAACCGACCTGTGATTTGGAGACAAGCTTATGAATAACTATGTAAAGATTTTCGACACAACCTTGCGCGATGGTGAACAATCCCCGGGCGCAACGATGACCTCGGCTGAGAAACTGGAAGTGGCGCATAATCTTGCCCGTCTCGGCGTGGACATCATCGAAGCGGGATTCCCTGCCGCATCGCCTGACGACCTCGAAGCTGTCAGGCGGATCGCTCTTGAAATTGGCAACCCGCCCACGGGTAGTCCCGATGCGAAAGTCCCTGTCATCGCTGGATTGGCGCGCGCAAATAAGGCCGACATCGATAAAGCATGGGAAGCTGTTCAAGGTGCGAAGAAGCCGCGCATTCACACTTTCCTTGCCACGTCCGCGATCCACATGAAGCATAAGTTGAAGATGGATCCCGAGGAAGTGGTTCAGCGTGTGTCCGAAATGGTTGCGTATGCAAAGACACTGTGTATGGATGTGGAATTCTCACCTGAAGATGCTGGCCGTTCCGATCCTGAGTTTTTGTATGTTGTTTTGGGCGAAGCCATCAAATCTGGTGCCACCACATTGAACATTCCCGATACGGTTGGTTACACCACGCCTGATGAATTTTATAAATTGATCGACGGCATCATCAAGCACACGCCAGGCATGCACGAAGGTATTACGGTGTCTGTGCATTGCCATGATGACCTCGGACTTGCAACCGCCAACACGCTCGCAGGGATTCAAGCGGGCGCGCGTCAGGCTGAAGTGACCATCAATGGCATTGGCGAACGCGCAGGCAATACGTCACTGGAAGAAGTTGTCATGGCTTTGAAGACACGCCATCCTGTTTTTCAACTTGAAACAGGGATTGAGACTCAGCAGATTTCACGCATCAGCAAACTGGTCAGCAATTACACGGGTATGGTTGTGCAGCCGAACAAGGCCATCGTCGGCGCGAATGCGTTCGCGCATGAAGCGGGCATTCATCAGGATGGAATGCTCAAGCACCAGACCACTTATGAGATCATGCGTCCTGAAGATGTCGGCGTGAATCAAACCAAGCTGGTGTTGGGCAAGCATTCAGGCCGCCATGCGTTGCGCAACCGCCTTGCTGAAATGGGACATTCCCTCGACGAAGTCGAACTCGATAAAGCCTTTGCGCGTTTCAAGGAACTGGCCGACCGCAAGAAGGTCATCACCGATCTTGATCTCGAAGCCGTGATCGCCGACGAATTCTATAAACCACGCGATGTGTATCTGCTCAATGGAATGCAGGTCACCAGCGGCACGATGGGTATGCCCACGGCAACTGTCCGTTTGCGCGGTCCCGATGGAATTATCCATACTGTTGCGGCAATCGGTACAGGTCCCGTGGATGCGACTTACAAGGCCATTGACCAGATCGTTAACGTGCCTTGCACGTTGCTTGAGTTCAACATCCATGCCATCACCGAAGGCATCGACGCGCTCGGCGAAGTGACCGTCCGCATTCAAAGCGAAAGCAGCTCCACCACCATGGACCCGCAAAGCGAAGTTGAATATGTCCGCATTTACGGCGGCCATGGCGCGGATACAGACATCATCGTCGCCAGTGCCAAGGCTTATATTAATGCGCTCAATAAATTGATCATTGCCCAGACCGAAGGCACCGAAAAAGTACAGAACGATTTCGGCGTGATGCTCGGATAAAAGGAAAAAAATAGAATGACTACTCAATATGAAGAAAGAAACCCGTTTCCCGAACCGCAAACCATCCCCTCTGGATGGGACACAAGTGCGTTTCTTTCCGCCCCCGAACCTGATTCTGCTCAAGAAGCAGAGGACTCCACTGAAGGTTAAAACCAATTAACCGCAAAGATCGCCAAGGTCGCGAAGAAATATAAATAGTTTTTCTTGGTGTTCTTTGAGTGCTTAGTGGTTCAAAAAATCTTATGGCTAAAACACTCTTTCAAAAAATCTGGGACTCGCACGTTGTTGCAGAACAGCCTGAATCTCCCGCCGTTCTCTACATTGACCTGCACCTCGTGCATGAAGTCACATCTCCGCAAGCCTTCACGGGCCTGCGCCAGCGCGGACTCAAAGTCCGCCGCCCCGATAAAACCCTCGCCACGATGGATCATTCCATCCCGACCACGCCCGTTGACGTTCCCATCGCAGATGCAATGGCCGCCGCGCAGATCAAGCAGATGGAAACCAATGCCGCTGAATTCGGAATTACCTTGCACGGCATGACCAGCCCGCACCGCGGCATTGTCCACGTGATTGGCCCCGAACTCGGACGCACTCAGCCAGGCATGACCATCGTCTGCGGCGACAGTCACACCGCCACGCATGGCGCATTCGGCGCGCTTGCATTCGGCATCGGCACCTCCGAAGTGGAACATGTGCTCGCGACTCAATGTCTCTTGCAGAAGAAGCCCAAGACCTACGAAGTCCGCGTGGAAGGCAAACTTGCCGAAGGCGTTTCCGCCAAAGACATCATCCTCGCGCTCATCGCTCGCATCGGCGTCGGTGGGGGAACGGGACATGTCTTCGAGTACACAGGTGAAGCCATCCGCAGCCTGAGCATGGAACAGCGCATGACCATCTGCAACATGTCCATTGAAGGCGGCGCACGCGCAGGCATGATCGCCCCCGATGAAGTGACCTTTGAATATCTCAAAGGCCGCGAGTTCGCTCCCCAAGGCGAAGAATGGGACAAAGCCGTTGCCTACTGGAAGACATTGCCCAGTGACGAAGGCGCCGTCTACGACAAGACCATCACCATCAATGCCGCCGAACTCGAACCGATGATCACCTACGGCACGAATCCCGGCATGGGCATGAAGATCACAGATCGTGTCCCCACCACCGAATCATTCACCGAACCTTCGCAAAAAGCCGCGTTTGAAAAAGCATTGAATTACATGGGCTTGCAGCCGGGTCAATCCCTCCTCGGCAAAAAAGTGGATGTGGTCTTCATCGGCTCCTGCACCAACTCGCGCATCTCCGATCTGCGTCTCGCCGCTGCCATGCTCAAGGGACGCAAAGTTTCCGAAAGCACTCGCGTCATGGTCGTGCCTGGTTCACAGGATGTGAAGAAGCAAGCCGAGCAGGAAGGCCTCGATAAGATATTCAAAGAAGCTGGCGCAGAATGGCGCGAAGCAGGCTGCTCAATGTGTATCGCAATGAACGGGGATGAATTGAAGCCTGGTCAATACGCCGTTTCAACCAGCAATCGCAACTTTGAAGGTCGCCAGGGCAAAGGCGGACGCACCTTCCTTGCGAGTCCCATCACTGCTGCGGCAACTGCCATCAGCGGCGTGGTCACTGATCCGCGCACAATTTCTTAATGCAGAATGCAAAATGATGAACGCAGAATAAAAAAATTCATCATTCTGAATTCATCATTCATCATTTGGAGAACCATGGCAAACTTTACAACCCTTACTTCCCGCGTCATGCCTGTTCCCGTCAATGACATTGACACGGATCAGATCATCCCCGCGCAATTTTTGAAAGTCACCGACAAGAACGGCCTCGCCGATGCGCTCTTCTTCAACTGGCGCTACAACGATGATAAATCTCCCAACAAGGATTTCATCATCAACAAACCTGAATCAGCTGGCTGCCAAATTCTATTGGCAGGTGACAACTTCGGGTGCGGTTCGAGCCGCGAGCACGCTCCCTGGGCGCTCACTGCCTACGGCTTCCGCGCTGTCATCAGCACATCCTTCGCAGACATCTTCCGCAACAATTCTTTGAAGAATGGATTGATCCCCATCATCGTGGATGACGCGACTCACAAGATGCTCTTCGAGCTTGTGGAAGAAGCGCCTCGTGCCGAACTGACAGTTGATCTGGCCACCCAGACATTGTCCTACCCTGGGGGCTCGGTCAACTTCCCGATCGACCCGTTCAATAAAACTTGTTTGTTGAACGGTGTGGATGAACTCGGCTACATCATGGGTTTTGAGAATCAGATCGCGGCTTACGAAAGCCGACCATAGACCACAGACGATGGACAACGTGGTCAATGGTCTATCGTTCATCGTCAGATAAGATACCTATGCAGCAAATCCAAATCTACGACACCACCCTCCGCGACGGGACACAATCCGAAGGCTTCAACCTTTCGGCGAACGATAAAGTCCGTGTTGCGCAAAAACTGGATGATCTTGGCGTTGCCTTCATCGAAGGCGGCTGGCCTGGTTCCAATCCAAAAGACGTTGAGTTCTTTGAACGCGCCCGCGACATGCAGTGGAAGCATGCGCTTATTACTGCGTTCGGTTCCACCTGCCGCGTCAAAGGCGGGCCCGAAGACGATGCCAACATCAAAGCCCTGCTTGATTCGAAAACACCCGTCTGCACCATTTTCGGCAAGACATGGACATTGCATGTCAAGGAAGTTTTGCTGACCACGAATGACGATAACCTGCGCATCATCGAGCAGTCAGTTGCCTATCTCAAAGCCAATGGCAAGCGTGTCATTTACGATGCCGAGCATTTCTTTGACGGCTACAAAGCAGATTCGGCTTACGCTCTTGAAACATTGAAAGCCGCAGTCCGCGGCGGTGCAGAGACAGTCGTCCTGTGCGACACCAACGGCGGCACCTTGCCGTGGGAAGTGGAAAGCATCGTGCGCGAATTGAAGCCTGCGCTTGCGCATCCATTTGGAATCCATACCCATAATGATGGCGACTGTGCCGTGATCAATTCGTTGATGGCGGTGCGTGAAGGTGCAATTCAGGTGCAAGGCACGATCAACGGAGTGGGGGAGCGTTGCGGCAATGCCAATTTGATCTCCATCATGGCAGACCTCGAACTCAAGATGGGCTATCAATGTTTGCCCGCAGGAAAACTTGAGCACTTATACGACCTCTCTCATTTTGTAGCGGAAGTGGCGAACATCACACCTGATGAACATTTGCCTTTTGTTGGCAAATCTGCTTTTGCGCACAAAGGCGGCGTGCACGTTGCAGCCATGAGACGCAGCGCGCAGTCCTATCAACATGTGGAACCTGAAAAGGTTGGCAACAAAATGCGCGTGGTCGTCTCCGACCTTTCAGGCCGCGGCAACCTCCTCAGCAAAGCCGAAGAACACGGCGTGGAAGTGGATGGCACCGAAGTTGTCCCCGTCCTCAACGAGATCAAGGAACTTGAGTCGCGCGGCTTCTCCTTTGAAGCGGCAGAAGCTTCCGTCACCATCATGTTGAAGCGGCAGGAATACGGCTACAAACCGCCTTTTGAACTCATTGACTTTTTTGTCAACGTCGAGCACCGTCAGGGACGTGGTATCTTTGCGGAAGCAATGGTCAAGGTCCGTGTGCAGGGTGAAGTGCTGCATACCGCTGCAGAAGGCAATGGCCCCGTCAACGCGCTTGACCTTGCGTTGCGAAAAGCCCTTGTCGGGTATTATCCGCAGATCGCGAATTTTCATCTTTCTGATTACAAAGTCCGTATTCTGGATTCAGATCACGGTACCGAAGCCATCACCCGCGTGTTGATCGATACTCGCAACACCACCAGCCGCTGGAGCACCGTCGGTGCAGGCACGAACATCATCGAGGCCTCCTGGCGCGCGCTGGCAGATTCAGTGGAATATGGGCTGATGGTGGCTCACTAAATTCTGACAACGGACGATAGACCATTGACCATTTTTTGTGGTCCGTTGTCCATCGTCCATGGTCACAAAATAAGGAATTATTCATGCAAGCAAAGATTACCCTCCTCCCTGGCGACGGCATTGGACCCGAAGTGGTCGGTGAAGCCGTGCGCGTGCTGGATGTGATTGCCAGCAAATACAATCACACATTTGAATACAAAGAACGTTTGATGGGCGGCTGTTCCATTGATAAATATGGTTCATCGCTCACGGACGAAACCCTCGCCGATTGCCAATCTGCGGATGCGGTTTTGCTCGGTGCAGTGGGTGGCCCCAAGTGGGATGACCCCGCTGCCAAAGACCGCCCTGAACGCGGATTGCTCGCGCTTCGCAAAGGTCTCGGCGTGTTCGCAAATCTGCGCCCTGTCAAAGTCCACCCTGCGTTGATGGAGTGGTCTCCGCTCAAGCCTGAGAAATTGAAAGGCGTGGATATTCTCGTGGTGCGCGAACTCACGGGCGGCCTGTACTTCGGCTGGCCCAAGGGACGCGACATCAAAGATGGCCGCGAGCGCGCTGTGGATACGCTTGAATATTACGATTACGAAGTCCGCCGTGTGATGGAACTGGCTTTCAAACTTGCGAAAGGCCGCAAGAAAAAAGTCACTTCTGTGGATAAAGCCAATGTGTTGGAATCATCGCGGCTGTGGCGTCAGATCGCAACCAAAGTGGGCGCGGATAATAAGGATGTGGAGCTCGATCACATGCTCGTGGATACCGCCTCAATGAAGCTGATAACTGGTCCCGCGTGGATGGATGTGATCGTCACTGAGAACATGTTCGGCGACATTCTCACGGACGAGGCGTCGGTTTTGGCAGGATCGATGGGGATGTTGCCCTCTGCCAGTTTGGGAGAATCAACTGTCGGGTTGTACGAACCGATCCACGGGTCTGCTCCAGATATCGCAGGCAAGGGAATCGCAAATCCGACTGGAACAATTCTTTCAACGGCAATGCTTCTGCGTCATTCATTGAAATTGGAAGCCGAAGCCGCGGCGATCGAAAAGGCTGTGGATGAAACCATCACCGAAGGCGCGCGCACTGCCGACATCGGTGGTAAATTAACGACCCGTCAGATGGCGGATGAAATCATCAAAAAATTATAAGGAGATTGAGCTATGGGCATGGAATCGAAATTCATCTGGATGAACGGTGAAATGGTGCCGTTCGAAAAAGCGACTCTTCATTTTCTCACGCCTGCACTGCATTATGGCGCGGCTGTGTTTGAAGGAATTCGCGCGTACGATACGCCGAAGGGTCCTGCGGTTTTTCGTTTGACAGATCACGCTGAGCGTTTATTGGATTCTGCACGTGTATTCGGATTTCGAGATCTGCCCTGGACAACTGAACAGATCGTTGATGCGGTCAAGCAGACCGTGAAAGTCAATGGATTCAAGGATTGCTATATTCGTCCGCTTTTGTATCTGGATGGCGGCGGCTGGAATCTGAATGTGGATTATGGTAAGGCATCCCTGGCGATTGCTGCATGGGAATGGGGCAACTATCTCGGTGAAGAAGCGCGTGCAAAAGGAATCCGCGCGAACATTTCATCGTTCACGCGTCATCACCCGAATGTGTTGATGACCAAAGCAAAAGTTTCAGGGAACTACGCAAACAGTTTCCTCGCCAAGACCGAGTCGGAGCGCCTTGGTTTCCAGGAAGCCATCATGCTCGATCCGCAGGGATATGTGGCTGAGTGTACTGGTGAGAACCTGTTCATGGTTCGCCACGGCAAGATCGTGACGCCGTCCACTGCGCCTGTGTTGGAAGGTGTGACCCGCCACTCGATCCACACGATCGCCAAGGATATGGGCTATCGCATTTTGGAGCAGCCGATCTCTCGCGATCAGCTTTATATTGCCGATGAGGTCTTTGTCTGCGGAACTGCTGCCGAGTGCATCGGTTTGAGCGAGATCGACTTCCGCACGATCGGCAATGGCAAGACTGGCCCTGTGACAAAGCAGATTCAGGATGTTTACCATGAAGCCATTCGCGGAAAACTTCCACAATATGAAGCATGGTGTGAGTACGTGGGGTAAAAAATAAAACCAGTTGGGAAATGGATCGGGTGAGGCTTTCGAGCTTCACCCGATTTGCTTTCTGAGCGTGAGTTGTCCCTCCAGCCGTCGCAAATGACTGTTTGACTGTATAATTTCGCCGAGAGCTTTCACCCTGTTGTGGAGGAAAACCAAGCATGGACACAGTGCGCCCTTATATCACAAAAGACGAACCGTTTGGCCCCATTGATTCGACCGATATCGACTCAAACGATATTGACGCGCTGCGTTTGTTATTTGAACAACAAAATCGGATCTACAAAAACCTTCGCAACAGGCCGTCCATCATCATCGGGCGCAGGGGCTCGGGGAAGACCTATTACCTGCGCAGTGTCTTTTTCGACAAGGCGTACAAGCATTACACCGAGATCCGCACCGCACGTGTGCTGGGGCATATGGCCAAGGTGGTGCAAAAGGCCACGAAGGATGCATTCTTCCCGGAGATGGTCTCAGAACTTTGGGAGATGATCCTGTGGGTGGGCGTGTTCGCCGAAGTGCGAAAACATTCCCTGCTTTCCTCCGATGACCTGTATGTCGTGAACGCGTATCTGGAAAAACTGGATGTGCGTGGAACAGATGACATCGACGGTCTTTTTATCGACCTTACAAACATGCTCGACAATGCAATGGACAAGAATCCCAGCCGCGGGGCGGCCGATATTCTGCGCGGACTGGATCGATTTAGCTTTGATTATGCCAAGTCGATTGTGTTGAGCAGCTTTGAACGCTCCAATATCTCATTCGTCATCCTGATGGATTCGCTCGATGATTTCCAACTCGATATCGATTCAGTGGCGCACTCGCTTCAGGGACTCCTAAAACTGGTCGGCTCAATGAACAAGCCGCGCGATCTGGTGGATATCCGTTTTTGTTTGCCCGCCGAGGTCTATCACCGCTTTACCAGAATTTCTTCCAACCCCAACAAGGATTTTCGCCGTGCCCTCCGCCTGCAATGGACAGCCAGTGAGTTGATCTTCATCGGTGCGAGAAGGCTGGGGTTCTATCTCGATTTATATTATCCTGATCTTTTACGCACGTTGTATCCATTGAATGTTTCCAACAGGGCCGATGCATTGCGTTTGTTTCAGTTGGTGCTGCCTGAAAAGATCGAGAATCAGGGTGGTTTTCAGGAAGATACGATGTCGTACATCCTCAGGCATACCCAGTTGTTGCCGCGTCATTTCCTGATGTTGTTGAATTCCATCTTCAGGAAGACCGGGCTTACACAGTCATTGAATCCGTTTCCGATCCCGAAGGAACGCATCATCAACGGTATTCGCCAGGTGGAGGAATTGATCGTCAAGGAGGTTTTTGTGGCGTTCAAATTGATCTACCCAACCGCCGAGGAAACTTGCAGACGCTGCCTCCCCGAACTGGGACATAAATTTACAATGGGCGACCTGCACCGCGTTTTTACCCGCCATGGGAAAGCGGTCTTTGGCAGCGACAGCCTTTTTGATTTTCAAAGAATGCTGCTCGAGATCGGCGCAGTCGGCAGAGTGATTCCCGGCAAGGATTCCGATCTGTATATCAAGGGTAATTTCGAATACACGGTCCAGCATCAACTGTCGCTGAGTCAGGACGATGAGCTTTGCATTCATCCGCTTTTTTCAGGAATTTATCAAGGCGATGGTAAACTGGGGCGGCCTGTCTATCCGTATGGAAGCGTGCTCGAAGATGCGGATTATAGAGATACCGACGATTGACCCCTAACTGTGGACGATGACTAAAAAAGCGCGTCCATGTGACGCGCTTTTTGCTGCTTCTGTTTTCTGACGATTTATCGCAGCCGACGCATTTGTGCTGCGTGAACAAGTAATTCGAAAAAAAGGACTCTTACATGAAATGGATCAAATCCCACCCCTGGCTGACAGGTTTGCTTTTCGTGCTTATCGCCAGTATCGTTTTCTTTTTCTATACCGACCTGCACCTGCTCTACCGTTCGCGCCCCGCTGAGTTTGAAGCCGCCGTCATACAGGACCTGCAGGATGCCAAGATGTCTGGCGCGGCAATCCTTTTTGTCCGCGATGGGCAGGTCGAATCTGCAAAGGGGTATGGCTTCGCCGATGTGGAATCAGGCCGCAGCGTGAATCCAGATACGCTTTTCACCGTCGCATCTGTTTCAAAAACTGTGACCGCCACCGCATTGATGACTCTGTATGAGCAGGGCAAGTTCGGGCTGGATGATGATATCAATGACTATCTGCCTTTTGATATCCGCAACCCAACTTATACCGATACACCCATCACGTTCCGCATGTTGTTATCGCATACTTCGAGCATCATCGATAGCAGCGCCTACGACAGATTTTATACGTTGAAGAAAACTCCCGTCCTGCCTGATTCTCCCATCTCACTTGAATTTCAAATGAAAGATTATCTAGGTGTCGATGGGGAATGGTACGACACCGAAGAGAATTTTCTCAAAGAGGCACCGGGCGCGGTTTACTTTTACTCCAACACGGGCTATGGCTTGATCGGTTATCTTGTGGAACAGATCAGCGGCATGCCTTTCAATGAATACTGCAGGCAGGCCATTTTCGAACCGCTCGGCATGGAACACAGCGCCTGGCTTTTCAAGGATGTGGATACAAGCCTGATGGCCATCCCTTATGGATACAATGACTTGACCCGCCAACCCAGAGTCATTGGGTTTTACGGGTATCCAACCTATCCTGATGGCACGTTGAAGACCAGTGTCAATGAGTATGCCCGTTTTCTTTCTGTGTTCGTCAACGAAGGCAGGACTTTTGAGGGCGAACAGTTTCTCAAACCTGAGACGGTGAAAGAGATGCTTGCGCGGCAAAATTTCCCTGGCATCGAATCACCCGCCGCTGTGGGGCTGGCCTGGCACTTTGACGGAGAATCCTACCTTCACACAGGCGGTGACCCGGGCATCAGCACCCTCGTCTATTTCAACCCTGAAACGGATCGCGCTGTCATCTTCTTCTCCAACAGCGGCGGCGAGTATGACATCCCCGGCGTGGCCCGCCTTATCTTTATTGATTCCAAACTCTCACCCTTGTTGATCGAGAAAATGAACGCTCCGTAGTATATGGATAATAAATGATGTAAAAGGCCGTTGAGTTTTGCTTTTAAAAGCAAAATTCAACGGCTTGGCGGGGAAATTCATATAAGCTTTCTTTGAACATAATGAATAGATATTGTGATGCGATTTGTCAATGTGGGGAAGGAACGTCACAATGAGCATGTTATCGGTTTGTTTTGTTGTATACTGACAAAAAACGAATCTGGAGTTCATATGAGCAAATTGACTACGGAAAAATATCTTGTTAGAGCATTACTCAACAATGGGGTGATGTCAAAGGCGCTTTTTGAAGAAGAGCTGTTAGATCAGCTGGATGAATTCATGAAGTCGAAGAAGGAGGATGGGGATGACCTTTTCTTTGTGGTTACCGAGCGGGATAATCATGTTGCCATGCTTTTGATTGACGAGGATGATACTGTTCACGTCAATGAGGAGGCTCGTGCTGTATTAAAGGCGCATTGGAAGAAGTCGGTCTATGAAGAAACGATACTGGAATTGCTCCCGCAAATGGTTGAAGAATTGGATGCAGGTTATTATTTTGTGACCGGGCTGCAGGCACAAGATGATGCTGAGCAGGAGCTTTAATTCCCAGAGTGGCTAACTTTGTCCGCAGCGGGGAGCAGCTTACAGTTAAGTCTGAGGCGCAGGGTTATATCCATTTTGTGCAGGAGTAATAATGGAATCCATTCAGGAACTTTATCGGATCGGCGTGGGGCCGTCGAGCAGCCATACCATGGGACCGCGGCGTGCGGCGGAAATTTTTTGCGAGCGGTATCCATCGGCGGCGGGGTATCGCGTAAAACTTTATGGAAGTCTGGCGGCCACAGGGCGCGGACATTTGACCGATGCGGCGCTCAAAAGTGTTTTTGTGCCGGGCGCGTTGGAAGTGATCTGGAAGCCGGAGAAGGAACTTCCCTTTCATCCGAATGGGATGCGCTTTACAGCAGTGGATGCGGATGGCAAGGCGCTTGGGCGTTGGGAAGTGTTCAGCGTGGGCGGCGGCGCGTTGCGTGACGAGGGCAGCCTGCCTATTCCGCAGCAAGTGTATGACCTGAACAAAATGTATGAGATCCTCGACCAATGCAAATTGACGGGACAGGCGTTGTGGGAGTATGTGGAAGAACGCGAGGGCAAACAGATTTGGGATCACCTGCGCAAAGTGTGGGACGTGATGCAGGCGGCCATCGAACGCGGCTTGCATGCGGAAGGCGTGTTGCCCGGTGGGTTGGGGCTGGCGCGCAAGTCGTGGTCGTTTTATCGCAAGACCATGCTTTCGGGGCAGGTGCTTCAGCGCGCGGGGTTGGTCTCTGCGTATGCGCTGGCGGTTTCAGAAGAGAACGCTTGCGGCGGCGAGATCGTGACCGCGCCCACTTGCGGCTCGTGCGGCATTGTCCCTGCGGTGCTGCGTTATTTGCAGGAAGTGTTGAAGTGTTCGGATGATTCGATTCTGCGGGCGCTTGCGACTGCGGGACTGATCGGCAATTTGGCGAAACACAACGCCTCAATCTCCGGTGCCGAAGTTGGTTGCCAGGGAGAAGTGGGAGTTGCCTGCGCTATGGCAGCGGGTGCGGCAGCGCAACTGCTGGGCGGCACATCGCGCCAGATCGAATACGCCGCCGAGATGGGACTGGAACACAACCTCGGCCTGACCTGTGACCCCGTGGCGGGACTGGTGCAAATTCCATGCATTGAGCGCAATGCCTTCGCCGCCGCACAAGCTCTCGCCAGCGCCGACTACGCTCTCTTCACCGATGGCGGACATCGCATCTCGTATGATGAGGTGGTCTCTGTCATGCGTGAGACGGGGCAAGCTCTGCCTTCGCTGTATCGTGAGACGTCTGTGGGTGGGTTGGCAAAGGCGTATCGTCATCGAAAACGGGGGAAGGCGTAGAGGCGTTGCTTAATTTAATGGAGCAAGTTTCCCGCTCGTAGAATTCCAACCACGCCCACCAATATCCAAAAAATATTTAGAAGCGAGTATGCCTGATCCTTTTTTAGGATGGCACACCATGAAAGCAGGATCGCATCTATGGTGTTGAATATCCACACAAACATGAACGGACTGGCTGGTCCCAGCCAGCTTACAAGGCTGAAACTAAAAATCCGCATGATCACCCCGATCATTTCGAACGTGCGAATGTTTTTCAAGACGAAGGCATTTATTTGTGTCATTTTATTCCTCGGTGAAAAAATTTGACGGAGTATAGCAGGGCTTTCCATAATGAGTATGGCAATATAATCTCTTATGGCGCTTTTGAAATTTTATATGCAATAAAAAGAATGCCGGGTTACTCATGTGTGGGGATAGGTTTATAATTTCAACCCCAATGGCGTGCTCATGGTAGGTGACGGAAATGGAAGCTGTTCAGCCTGCTGTTCCACATTGCGATCTGTTTATGAAAGGTATGTCTGGCTTAATCTAATGGGACTTATACTGACATTCACCTTAAGTGCATATTATCGAAGAAGTCATGTCTTGAGTGTTGCGTTGAATCCATCCAGTGATAAAGCGAGGTCGTGGTGATCTCTTTTGAAATTGATATCACCACGGTTTTGCTTTTTCTGTTTTTTGGAAACCTGGTCACCGCTGGCTTGCTCGCCATATATTCAAGTGATTTCATTGACCAGCGCACGTATCGTCAATTTCTGGCTGGCAAGCTGCTTCAAAGCATATCCTGGATGCTGCTCGCAATGCGCGGAAAAATCCCCGATGTGCTTTCAGCTCATCTCGGAAACTCGCTTCTTCTGATCGGTTTTGCGCTGGAGGCTCTGGCAATCATTTCTGTTGAGAAGCCGAGAAAGCGCTGGGAAACGTATTATGCGATCGTCGTTGTTGTCTTTATTTTTGTTTTCTGGACATTTGCAAAACAACCCAATGAGTATGTTTACATATCGTCTGCTTTTGCCGCCCTGATGTTTCTTTCTGTAACGATCTTTTTTGTGCGTGATTCCAGGAAATCTGTTTTACGGTATTCGCTCAGTGCAATTTATACGGTCTCTTGCCTCATCCTTTTAGTCCGCAGTACGAACGCTTTTCTTCATGCTGACTACAAATTGATGTCTAATGAATTTTCACAGAACCTAACCTTTCTTTCGACTTATTTGCTGATGATCATTAGTGGAAGCAGCTTTTTATTATTACAGCGGGAGCGCATGGATGAATTGTTAAGGGGCGCCAATCAGGAACTCGATCAACTGGCGCATATTGACGGTCTGACAAATTTAGCCAATCGACGCAAGTTTAGCGAAAACCTGACCTATGGCATTTCGGAAAGCCGCCGCCGTGCAGAACCGCTGGCGCTCATTATGGCGGATATCGATTTTTTCAAGAAATACAATGATTATTACGGGCATGTTCATGGGGATCGATGCCTGGTGCAAGTGGCACAAGAGTTGAAACAGCACTGTCGTCGCAGCACGGACCTGATCTCCCGTTATGGCGGGGAGGAGTTTGCGATCGTCCTGATGAATACGGATATTACAGAAGCCAGCCGTATTGCTGAAGCGGTACGCAAGGGAATTCAAAACCTGTCCATTCCGCACGCTGACTCTGACGTGGGCGATTGCGTTACGTTGAGTCTGGGTGTGTTTTCTGCAATCCCAGACTTGGATGAGCATGATTATGACTGGTATATCATCGAAGCGGACCGACGCTTATATCATGCCAAGCGTGCTGGGCGGAATCAGTGTGCGCCTGACTTCCCCTGCGTGGACAAGAATCCTCGACGATTATTTGTTGCGAAACAGATATATACAAAACCAAGTTTTCAAGCATATAATAAAAGGGCTATTGATTTCGGAAGCAAAAAAAGAAAAGTCTATAATGTGAAGTTCGTAATCGTTATCTGGAAAGGCAGGGCGATATGGATATTCAGTTTCGTGAGACAAAGGCATTATGGGAAGGGGCGCTCGAACAGCCAGCGCTGGCGTATACCCGCGGCGCGGATGAAATCTCTGCCAGCATTGGAGAGCCTTTCCAATGGGCGGACGGGGAAATGTTGGGCGGCAATTGGAAACCGCCTGTAGGCGGCAATCGTTTTTATCTTTTACAACTCGCATTCACGCTCAGCCCGCGCGGAAATATCAAAGTGACCTCAGCGGATTTTTGCCTGACCCTCGGCAAACAGGGAGATAAAAAAGCCGTGGTCTTTGATGCGTTTCCACGCGAGCAAACCATTGCAACCGATGATTCGGTGACGCTTGGTATTGGTCCCGATTTCAAATTTGGAACGACGGACGCCTCGCTTGCAAAGCGAAGCGAAGTTCGATCTGGGCGTGATCCCTGTGGTGCATGTGGAAGGTTTGCAGAGCCAAAACTTTGCTGGCGATATTCCGGAACATGCGAAATAT
>NZ_JADJKT010000014.1:0-47228 GCF_016705895.1 Candidatus Villigracilis affinis
TATAAAGTGAATGAAGTTACAAAAAAGAGACAGCCACCTCACAGATGACTATCTCTTTTTATCCACACACCAATCTATAAAGAATCCCGGTGCAGACCTGTTATTTACCCTTCCATTTTCTCAAGCTTTTCCATCTGCTCTTCGATCAGGTCCACATACACCTTGAGCGTTTTTGCGTCGAACGAGAATTTCGCTCCCGCCGTTTCAAATAACTCAGGCAGCGAAACCGTGGAGCCGAGCGCCAGCGCCCTGCGGTAATTTTCCACGGCTTTCTTCTGGTCTTTGAGCGCATTGGCCCACACCTGCACCGCGCCCAATTGAGCGAGACCATATTCAATATAATAGAAAGGAGCCGTGTGGATGTGTCCCTGACGATGCCAGTAGGTCTTCTTGGCATCCTCGAGTCCGCTGTAATCCACACCGGGGAGGAATCGATCCCACAACTCACCCCATTTTTCATCACACTGCCCCGGGTCTGAACTGATCTTCGGGTTTTCGTAGATCCAATGTTGGAAGGCATCCACCAATGCCATATACGGCCAGAACGTGACGATCCCCTCAAGGTGTTCGAAACGCGCGCGCGCGGCTTCGCCTTCGGTGTAGAAACCGCCATGTTCTTTGGTGATATAGGGAGAAGCCAGCAATTCCATCGCCATCGAGGCCACTTCCGCAAATTCAGCAGGGACATAATTCTCGGAACGCTCATGGAAATACGGAACGATTGCCGCTTCAAATGCATGGAAGGCATGTCCGCCTTCATGCAGTATGGTATCCACATCCAGCGGTGTGCCGGTATTGCTCATGAAGATGAATGGTTTTTGACTGACACCATAGATCAGGTTGTACGCCCCCGGCGCCTTGTTCTTACGGCTTTCAAGGTCGAGCAGGTCATGATCCAGCATGATCTGGAAGTACTCACCAAACTTCGGGTCCACTTTGGTAAATACATCCTTTGACTTGGATTTGAATTCGTCGATGGTTTGATATGGCTTAAGCTGACTGTGATTCGATGTGTCTACCATCTGGTCCCACGGACGCAGCGTTTCGAGTCCCAGCTTCTTTCTGCGTTTTTCATAGAGACGGGTCGCCGCAGGGACAACGACCTCTTCGATCGCATCGTGGAAGGTCTTGCAATCGGCGGGTGAATAATCGAAGCGGAATCGCTGCGCCCACATATAGTCACGATAGTTGGACATACCGGCATTTTTTGTGATCTTGAGCCGTAAGTCCATGAACTTTTTCCACAGGCTATGGATCGCTTCGCGGTTCTCCACGCGCACATCCACAACCAGTTTCCACGCTTTTTCGCGGATCGCGCGATCCTTGTCCTGATACAGGGGGAACATTTGCGAGATGGTGCGTTCCTCACCCTCCCACATCATGGTCTGTGCGCCGAGGATCTTGTCGTATTCGCCGCTCAGTTTTTGTTCCTCGGTCAGCAATTCAAGATTGGCCTGCTTGAAGATATCCGCTTCGGCGCGCATTTTCTTCAAACCCATTTTGAAGTTCGCAGGCTGTAAACCGCTGGCGAGCAGTTTCTCTTTCAGTTTCTGCTCCTCTGCGCGCGCATTGGGCTGGATGGATTCGATAAAGTGATTGAAATTCTTCTCGATTTCCTCATCGGTCGTGTATTGCGTGGTCGCGACAAAGCGGCGCGTGAATTGCTCGTCCAATCTATCTGCCAGCGCAGACCAATCGGAGAGCCACTCGCCTACGTTGGCGGCTGTCAATTCGACGGATTGCAAAGCCTTGAAATGCGGTTCGTAATCGGACCATTCCATTGCAAGGATGGCCTCTGGTGTAGATGGTAAATTCTTAAGCATGAGTGATCTCCTTTTTACTTGTATGCAATAAATCCAAAAACGGCCCCGGCGATGACCAGCCAGACCGGGTTGATCTCTGTTAAAGTAAGCAGCGCAAAAGCGATGATCGCGATGATGACCTTGTCCCAGTTTTGCACGAGGCCATTTCCCCAGCCGACCTTGCTTACACTAAAAACAGCATACGCCATGGTATACGCCGTCCATAAAAGCAGACCTACAACCACAGGCCGCACAGCCTTCAACATGGCCGCCACCGCCGGGCTGTCTTTGATGCTGAAAAAATAAACCACCATGATCAGCATCAATAAAGTCGTTGGGAACACCGTTCCCATCGTCGCAGAGATGGCACCCCACAGCCCGGATATTTTATACCCCACATACGCAGAAACCTGCGGCGCGATCGGCCCGGGCAAGGCATTGCCCACCGCCACCGCATCCGCGAATTCTTCGTTGGATGCCCAGCCCGCGGTCACCACTTCACGCTGCATCAACGCCAGCGATGCCGGTCCGCCGCCCCATGAAAACAAAGCTACCCGTGTGAATAGTATAAAAATTTCCCAGAGCAATTTCCATTCCATTTCACCACTCTCCAAATTGCGGGTTCGCCTGTCCCATTTTATATTCTTCGAGTCTGCGCACATGTCCCGGCCACAACCCTGCGGGCAATGCGTCCAAAGGGAAGGATTGGATTTCGGCGATCTCACTATCGGGTTTGCCCGTGATCTTGAAATCCTCGCAGACAAAAACAAGATTGTGATCGGTCTTCCAATCCTTGAAGCTGGTGTACGCGCCCATCAGCCAAACCTTCCCAAGCTCTGCACCGGTTTCCTCGAATGCTTCACGCCGCGCGGCCTGATCCAACGTTTCGCCGCGTTTGAGTCCGCCGCCGGGCATGAACCAGCCCGGTAAATACGTTTGTCGCACGAGCGTCACTTTCGAATCCTGGATCATCATCACCCGCACGCCCATGCGCACAGGCCGAAACAAAAAACAAAAGATTCGATAGCCAAGGAATAGAAAACGGATATACATCTTACGCATGTCCCAGAATTGGATGCGGCTGATACAACTCTTCAAGCGACTTGATTTCGTCTTCGCTGAGTTTGATCTCCAACGCGGCGATGGCCTGATCCAAATGCTCGATCTTGCTCGACCCGATAATGGGTGCGGCGATATGGGGCTTGTTCAGCACCCAGGCCAATGCCACCTGCGAAGCCGATACGTTGTGACTCTTCGCCACGTCCGCTGCGCGCTCGGCGATGACAAAATCCTCTTCGCGGAAATATAACTCGTTTGCAAATGGATCGCTTTGCGCGCGCGTTGTCTCGCCGCCTCCGCCGCGTTTGCGGTTGCCTGCAAAAAATCCGCGCGCCATCGGGCTCCACGGGATCAGCCCGATGCCTTGATCCCTGCATAGCGGAATCATTTCGCGCTCTTCTTCGCGATATACAAGGTTGTAGTGATTTTGCATCGAAACGAACTTCGACCAGCCATTCATCTCTGAAACATGCAGGGCCTTCATGAATTGCCACGCAAACATCGAAGACGCGCCGATGTAACGCGCCTTTCCCGCACGGACGACATCATTCAACGCTTCCATCGTCTCTTCGATGGGCGTGTTGTAGTCCCAGCGGTGAATCTGGTACAAGTCCACGTACTCCATTTGCAGGCGTTTCAGAGATTTGTCGATGGAGTCCATGATGTGCTTGCGCGAGAGGCCGCGGTCATTTACATCATCACTCATGGTGGAAAATACCTTTGTAGCGACAACAATATTTTCTCTTTTGATTCCTTTTAGTAAATTGCCTGTGACTTTTTCGCTTTCCCCCAATGAATAAACATCCGCCGTGTCGAAGAAATTGATGCCCGCATCCAGCGCGCGCTTGACGAATGGCTTGGCCTGTTCTTCATCCAATATCCACTCGCGCCATTGCTTCGAGCCGTAGGTCATCATCCCCAAACACAAACGCGAGACCTTCAATCCAGTTTTGCCGAGGTTGGTGTATTGCATGTTTTCTCCTTAACTGTAGACCGTGGATGGTAGACCTTATTTTATGGTCCACTGTCCACGGTCCACCGTCATTATATGATCGTCAAATTTGCCAAACTTGCCGCCAATCGTTTGATTCCCACTGATTCAAACACGACATCCACGATCTCGTCGCCGTCCTGTAATTTACTGTCGAGTACGATGCCTTCGCCCCACATGCCGTGTTTGACTCGTATTCCAGCCTTATATCTGCTTGTTGCAACAGGAGCAGGCTGAGGCGGAGAGGGAAGCGTCCATCTTGTATCGGAGGAAGAGTCGGCGCGTCCGTATTGTCCACGCGAGGTGGTCGGGCGTCCCGTCCGCGTTTTTCCAACGAGCAATTCAGCGGGCAGGTCTTCGAGAAAACGCGAGGGATAGGTTTCTTCCGACATGCCGCGTCCGCCGCGTTGAATGGCGCGCAGCAGATAGAGTTTGTCTTTTGCGCGCGTGATGCCAACATAAAAGAGGCGGCGTTCCTCTTCCATTTGCTCGGGCTCGTCGAATGAGCGGCTGTGCGGAATGATGCCGTCATCGAGGCCGACGATGAAGACCGCGCCGAATTCGAGTCCTTTTGCGGCATGAAGCGTGAGCAGTGTGGGCGCGTTGACATCTGTGATCGTATCCTGGTCGGCAACGAGGGCGACATTCTCGAGAAATTCCTCCAGCGTGCGTGTGGAATATTCGAGGGCGAGACGTTTCAATTCCTGCACGTTCTCCCAGCGCTCTATGCTTTCTTCTGATTCGTCTTCGACGATATGATCCTTGTAGTTGATGTCTTTGACAATGCGGTCAAAAAGTTCCGCGGTTGTGGATGTCGGTGCGATGGCGCGCCAGTTGGCGAGCATCCCGCCAAAATCGGCAAGGGGCAATGCGGCACGGCCTGTGAAGGACTTGTAATATGGTGAGTCTCCGCCGCGTGCGAGATCAAGCAGAACGGCGCTGGGTGAAATGTTGTTTTGACTCGCAATCATGTAAAGCGTGGTTAAAGTCTTTTCACCGATGCCGCGCGGAGGGACATTGATAATGCGGCTCAGTGCGGCTTCGTCTGCGGGATTGTGAACAAGGCGCAGGAAGGCAATGACATCCTTCACTTCGCGGCGTCCGTAGAATCTTTGCGCGCCCACCAAACGATAGGGAAGCCGTGCCTGTAAAAACGCTTCTTCGAGCAAGCGCGACATGGCATTGGTGCGATACATCACCGCACAATCCCCGGGCTCGAATTGTTTGCTCAACACAAGCTGTGCGATGGTATCCACGACAAAGGCCGCTTCGCCGTAATCATCACGGGCTTCGTAGAAGAAGATCTTCTCGCCTGCGCCGCGGTCGCTGAATAATCTTTTCTTGTGGCGGTTACGCGCGCGGTCGATCACGCTGGTTGCGGCGTCGAGAATATTTTGATGCGAACGATAATTCTGTTCAAGCAAAACCACCTGTGCGTCGGGGAAATCCTGCTCAAAGCGTTGAATGTTGCGATAGTCCGCGCCGCGCCAGGCGTACACGCTCTGGTCGGGGTCGCCCACGCAAAAAATATTCTTATGATATGAAGCGAGGTGTTTTACTAGCGCATATTGCGCGAGGTTGGTATCCTGAAATTCATCCACCAGCACATGCCTGAATCGCTGGGCATATTTATCGCGCACGCTGGGCACATCCTCCATCAGGCGCGCGGTGTAAACCAGCAGATCGTCAAAGTCTACGGCGTTGCTGTTGATCAATCTTTTTTGATATTCAACATAAACCCGCTTTACAACTTCATCGCGATACGTGTTGATCGGATAATCTTCAGGGCCGATCAACTCATTCTTTGCGCGTGAGATCGATGCGTGAACGCTGGCGGGGCGATACAGCTTTTCGTTGAGATTCAATTCGCGGATGATCGCTTTTACGATCCTTTCCTGATCGTCGGAATCGAAAATAACGAAATTGGATTCGAGCGGCAGTTGATCCGCTTCACGCCTGAGAATGCGCGCACAGATCGAATGGAACGTGCCGAGCATGATGCCTTCAGTGGCCTGCTCGTTCAGCATTGCCTTCACACGCTGATCCATTTCCTTTGCGGCTTTATTGGTAAATGTCACCGCGAGGATCTGCCACGGGCGGACTCCCTCAGACGCGATCAAATATGCGATGCGCTGAGTCAGCACACGCGTCTTTCCGGACCCCGGGCCTGCCACGACCAAAACGGGTCCATCCGGCGCTGTGACAGCGCTTTTTTGTTGCGGGTTAAGTTTATTTAAAAAATCCATCATGATGGGAGCCATTATAAATGCTCTGGCGGGGGCATGCCCCCGCCAGAGCGGTGAAGTTCCTGAGATCCTGCAAATGATTATTTTATTTCCGAAGTACAGTTGGGGCAGCGGGTCGCTTTGATGGAAATGGTGGTGAAGCAGTGCGGGCATTCCTTGGTGGTTGGAGCCGCAGCGGGAGCCGGGGGCGGGGTCTTCTTCATGCTGTTGGCAGCTTTCACGACCATGAAAATGACGAAGGCAACAACCAGAAAATCGATGACGGTTTGCACGAACATGCCCCATTTCACAACCGCCGCGCCGACCGTGAAGGCCTGCTCGCTGAAGTTGACCCCTCCCATAGCCAGACCGACCAACGGCATCAAAATGTCATTGACCAGTGATCCGACGATCTTGCCGAACGCGCCGCCAATAATGACAGCAACTGCCAGGTCCAATACATTGCCACGCATGACGAACTCTTTGAATTCTTTTAACATGGGTTTCTCCTTGTGATGATGGCTTGTGCTCGAATTCTATTTTAGTAAGGTAGGCTTGTCAACAAAATGCGGCCAATTGAATATGGATGATGTGTTCCCGTAGCTTTCTGCATGATATTGATTTGTCTGGAGGCATGGGAATATATGTATGACAAGTGTGGTTTATGCGTTCATGTCCCATGTTCTGACCACATATACTAGAAAAAAACAGTCCTCTAGTAGGGGGTGGAATCCCGTCTTTTGGTGTATTTTTATACGTGTATTGGACTGGACAAGCCAGTCATGTAGTTTGTCATGTTGACGCCTTAATGGAATTAGGTATAATTCGGTTCGCTTGCAAATTGTTGGTTTGCAGGAAGTTATTATCCCAATTTAGAAAAGGACCTAGCGGATGCCTGATCTTTTATTAGATGTAAGAGGGCTTGAGACGCAATTCAAGACCCCGGATGGGATTGTTCATGCAGTAAATGGTGTCTCTTTTGGTTTGAAAGAAGGTGAGACATTAGGGGTGGTGGGGGAGAGCGGTTGTGGTAAGAGCGTTACCATGCACTCAGTACTGGGTTTGATACCTTCACCTCCAGGAAAAGTCACGGCGGGTGAAGCGTTCTTTTTTGGCCAGGATCTTCTCAAAATGACGCGCGAAGAGATTCGCCACGTGCGCGGTGCGCAGATCAGCATGATTTTTCAGGACCCGATGACGTCCTTGAATCCAGTGTTGACCATTGGCCGCCAGTTGCAGGATCCGTTGATGCTGCATACGGGCATGACGAAGAATCAGGCGTTGGAACGTGCGGCAGAATTATTAGGTCTCGTTGGCATCCCAAACGCCAAAGACCGGCTTAACGATTATCCTCATCAATATTCCGGTGGCATGCGTCAGCGCGTGATGATCGCCATGGCGCTTTCATGCAGCCCGCAGATCCTGATCGCAGACGAGCCGACCACGGCGTTGGATGTGACCATCCAGGCTCAGATCGTGGAATTGGTCAAACGCCTGCGCGAGGAATTGGGCATGTCCATTGTTTGGATCACCCACGACCTCGGCGTTGTTGCTGGTATTGCCCAGCGCGTGCTTGTGATGTACGGTGGTTACATTATTGAAGAAGCCTCTGTAAACGACCTGTTTGCAAATCCATCGCATCCCTATACTCTGGGTTTGTTGGGCAGTTTGCCGCGTGTGGATGAAGCCGAACATGGCAAACTATTTTCCATTGAAGGCCACCCCCCTGTCCTGTATCAGAAACCTACAGCGTGTCCGTTTGCGCCTCGTTGTAAATGGGCCATGGAAAGATGCTGGAAGGAAAACCCTGCGCTTGAACCGATTTCCAATGAACATCGCGTTGCCTGCTGGGTTGATACTAAAACGGGGAGAAGCCGCTAATGAACTCACAAAGTAATGAAGTATTGTTGAAGGTCGATGACCTTAAGATGCATTTCCCCATCTACCGTGGCGTATTTCAGCGTCAGGTGGGAGCCGTCCACGCGGTGGATGGTGTTTCCTTTGAGGTAATGCGCGGTGAAACACTCGGACTTGTCGGTGAATCTGGCTGTGGCAAGTCTACCACCGGTAGAACGGTTTTACAGTTGTACAAACCGACCGCAGGCAATGTGTTCTTTGAAGGCATCAACCTGGTTGGTTTGAAAAACGAGGACATGCGCAAGACACGCCGCAGGGTCCAGATGATCTTTCAGGATCCGTATGCAAGTTTGAATCCCCGTATGACAGTTGCTGATATTGTTGCCGAGCCTTTGATGGTTCATAATGTTGGAACTGGCAAGGAAATTCAAGAGCGTGTTGCTCACCTTCTCGAACTTGTGAATCTAAACCCGGCTTTTGCCACCCGCTATCCGCACGAGTTTTCCGGCGGACAGCGTCAGCGCATTGGTATTGCGCGTGCGTTGGCACTCCAGCCTTCCTTTATCGTTTGTGATGAGCCCATTTCTGCGCTCGATGTTTCAATTCAAGCTCAAGTGGTAAACCTGCTCGAGGAGTTACAGGAGCAGTTCAATCTCACTTACTTGTTTATCGCGCATGACCTTTCCATGGTCCGCCACATTAGCAAGCGCATCGCAGTTATGTATCTGGGTGTGATCATGGAACTGGCGGAGCGCGATGAACTTTATCTAAATCCCTTGCATCCATATACCCAGGCTCTGCTTTCAGCGGTTCCGATCCCGGACCCCATTGCAGATTCCAAGCGTAAGCGCGTCATTCTTGAAGGTGATGTTCCTTCGCCTGTTAATCCACCCTCTGGTTGTCGTTTCCGCACTCGCTGCCCAATCGCAGACAAGATTTGTGCCGAATCACGACCCGAATTTCGTGAAGTTAATCCAGGCCACTTTGTAGCCTGTCATTTGGTTAAGTAAAAGTTAGTATTCTTAATAAAGGAGGTGGTTGCTTGCAAGTAAAGGTCAATAATAATAAACCTACTGTCAACTAATGTAAGTTTGTAAACCAAAATTTCCAAATTTTGTGAGGAGAAGAAAAATGCGTAAAATGTTTGCTTTATTGAGCCTACTCGTGATCGCCAGCATGGCCCTTTCGGCCTGCGGCGGTACGGCTCCCACAGCAGCTCCATCCACCGGTGATACGACCACAGAAGCCACTGAGGCTCCTTCCACCGATACCGGCACCGACGCCCCCGCTGCTGCCGAATTCAAGTCTGCTGATCCCACAACCATGGTTGTGGCAAATGCTGAAGTTGCGACCGATACTTTCGATCCCGCTTTGGCGTACGACACCGCTTCGGCTGAAATCATCCAGAACACCTACGAAACCCTGGTGTTCTACGATGGGGAAGCCACCGACAAATTCGTTCCGATGCTGGCTGAATCCTGGGAACTCTCCGCGGACGGCATGACCTACACCTTCAAGATCCGCTCGGGTGTGAAGTTCCACGAAGGTCAGGATCTGACCGCGTCCGATGTGGCGTACTCGTTCCAGCGCGGCCTTCTGCAGGGCGGCACGTCCTCCCCGCAGTGGTTGCTGGCCGAGCCGTTCTTCGGTGTGGGCGTTGATGATGTCTCGGTGGTCGTCGATCCCGAAGGCACCCTGTACGATGACCGCGAACTGCTCTCCGCGTTCGACTCCGCTGCAGTGGTAGCGGCCTGCGAAAAGGTAAAGAGCGCGATCGTGGCTGATGATGCCGCTGGCACCGTCACCATGACCCTTGCCCAACCTTGGGGTCCGTTCCTTCCCACGATTGCACAATCCTGGGGCGCGATCATGAGCCAGAGCTGGGTTGTTGAGAACGGCGGCTGGGATGGTTCCTGCGATACCTGGCAGAACTTCTACGGCATGGCTTCTGCTGACAATCCATTCAGTGGCATTATCAACGGCACCGGCCCGTTCACCCTTGAGAAGTTCGCCAATGGCGAAGAGATCATTTTGGCTCGCAACGAAAGCTATTGGGCTGAACCCGCCAAGCTCGAACGCGTCATCCTCAAGCAGGTTCCTGAATGGGGTACCCGCTTCGCCATGATGCAGGCTGGTGATGCTGACCTCGCTGTTGTACCCGCTGCCAACCGCTCCCAGATGGACGAATTGGTTGGTATCTATCAAGTATTCGATCTTGCTGCGAACACCTATGGTCCTGAACAAGAAGTCTGTGGATACGACGACAGCGCTTTGGCTGCTGCCAAGTTCACCGCGTGCGCCGCTGGCGAAACCGGTAACAATGGCCAGTTCCGTCTGCGCATCGGACGCCCGGCTCTTCAAATGGACGTGCTGTTGACCAACTGGAACATTGCGACCTCTGAAGAGAGCCCGAATCCCTACATTGGATCCGGCGCTTTGGATGGCAATGGTATCCCCGCTGACTTCTTCAGCGATGTCCACATCCGCAAGGCCTTCGCCTACTGCTTCGATTTCGAAACCTTATTGAATGACGTGTTCAGCGGCGAAGCTGTGCAGTCATACCAGTTGCCTCTCGCTGGCATGCCCGGTTACTTCCCGGACACCGCGCACTATTCCTATGATCCTGCTCAGTGCGAAGCTGAATTCAAGCTCGCCGACTTGGACAAGGATGGCATCGCCGCTGGTGACGATCCTGAAGGTGACGTTTGGACCACCGGTTTCCGCGTCCAGATGGGCTACAACCAGGGTAACGCTACCCGCCAGACCATTGCTGAAATCCTCGCTGGCAGCCTCGCTTCCGTGAACGAACTGTTCCTGGTCGAGACCCTCGGTTTGCCGTGGCCTGCTTACCTGCGCGCACAGCGCGCCAAGCAGCTCCCGCTCATGACCGGTGGCTGGCTCGAAGACATTCACGATCCGCACAACTGGTATCAGCCGTACACCACCGGTACTTATGGTGGTCGCCAGTCGCTGCCCGATGATGTCAAGGCTCAGTTCCGCGACATTCTCGAACGTGGTGTTTCCGAGACCGATCCCGCCGCTCGCGCCGAGATCTACAAGGAAGCCAATACCTTGTACTACGACCTGGCTGTTGGTATTCCGCTTAATGTCACCACCTCCCACGGCTTCTCACAGCGCTGGGTACAGGGCGTGGTTTTGAACCCGATCTTCCCTGGTAACTACTTCTACACAATGTACAAAGACTAGATCTGATGCAATTCCTTCGGAGGCCTGGAAACAGGCCTCCGAACCCAATTTTTTTCATTCTGTTTTGCAGAATAAAAAGAACGAACGGTTCTTTTTATTCTGGAAGCCAGAAAATACTGAAGATGGAAAAGAGGTTGTTTAATGACTACATACATCATTCGTCGTTTGCTGTTGGTGCCCGTGCTTCTTTTCGGGGTGACAGTGCTGATTTTCGGCATGTTACAGTTCCTTTCCCCGGTGGAGCGTACAGCGTTGTACGTGCGCGATTTTCCAAAGAACGAAAAAGCGATCGAAGGCCTGATCAAGCGTTATGGTTTCGATCAGCCTTTTTACGTTCAGTATTGGACCTGGTTGGTTGGTAAGGTGGACAAGACCACCGGTGAACGCGAAGGTGGTATCGTTTACGGAAACTTTGGATACTCCCGTTCCGCTTCCCAGCCGGTGGCCGAATTGATCCAGCGCCGCTTCCCTAATACACTTGATTTGACCATCTGGGCAGTCGCTCCAATGATCTTAATAGGTATTTGGTTGGGGGTGCAGGCCGCTGTGCATCACAATGGGTTTATAGATCAGGCTGCCCGTGTTTTCAGTATTGTAGGCACTTCTTTCCCAACCTTTGTATTCGGCTTGCTGATGTTGCTTATCTTTTATGCCAATCTACATTGGTTTTCCCCCGGCCGTCTTTCAGATGAATTCAACCGCGTGATCGAATCGGACGCTTTTCGCCATTACACCACGGTGTTGACCATTGACGCCTTGCTTAATGGCCGCTTCGATGTGTTTCTGGATGCCCTGCGCCATATGTTCCTGCCAATCCTCACCCTTTCTTATATTAACTGGGCGACCTTCCTGCGTGTGACCCGTGGCTCCATGCTTGAGACTTTGCGCATGGAATATGTCAATACGGCACGGGCCATGGGCTTGCCTGAAAGGGACGTCATATTCAAGCATGCCCAGCCTAATGCCATGTTACCGGTCCTGACTTTGGCAGGTTTCAGCATAGTTGGTTTGCTCGGGGGAGTGGTCATTACTGAAACAGTCTTCAACTTCCCCGGGATTGGTTCTGCGGCGGCGCGCGCAGCGACCAGCCTTGATGTTGTTGCCATGCTTGGTTTTGCGCTCTTCAATGGATTTATTTTGATCGTCGCCAATCTGGTTGTGGATGTTCTATACGCGTTTGTTGATCCGCGCGTACGCCTATCATAAGGAGAATTTACGATGACAGCTCTTACTCCCAGCGGCGATAATACTCTATTAGGTCAGGATGTTGCCACCCGTAAGATTGGGCGGCTTGAACGTTTCCTTGGCCCCGAGAATTATCGCATCCTTACAGGTTTGCTTAAGACCCCTGCCTCGATCGGTGGTTTGATCCTGATCGGTTTCTTCATTTTCATCGCCATTGCTGCCCCGGTCATTATGCCGCCAGTCACTCCCAATGATCCTTATAAGATCCCTCGCGATGGTTTTCGTTCCGACCCACGCCCGATGGGTTCTGAATGGACCCGCAACGTTCCAGATATTCCTTTTTGGTATAAGGCAGTGACCGGTAAGGATGAATGGGTTCACATCATGGGCACGTCCGAAGGTCAATATGATATTTTCTATGGCATGATCTGGGGAACACGGACCGCTTTCCAGACCGGCCTTGTTGTTACCTTCTCCACCTTCCTTATCGGAATTATCTATGGTTCCATTTCAGCCTATTATGGCGGCATTGTGGATAACCTCATGATGCGTGTTGTGGATGTGTTGTTGATCCTGCCCGGCATTCTGGCTGTTCTCATTCTTGCCGCTGTGCTGACCCCGAGGATAGGTAAAAGTCTAATTCCTGCCATGGCGGCACTGATCGCATTTGGGTGGATGGGATATTCCCGCATCATTCGCGGAGATATCCTGTCTGTCAAGGAACGCGATTATGTGCTGGCTGCTCGCGTCATCGGAGTTAAGGATAGCCGTATCCTTTTCCGTCACATTCTGCCGAATGCCATTTTCCCAACCCTCGTTCTGGCTTCTCTGGCCATCGGTGATGTGGTGCTATCCTTTGCTGCACTCTCATTCCTTGGCATTGGTACTGAGGTTGGTTATGCAGATTGGGGACAGGTACTTTCCTTTGCCCGCAACTGGATCACCAGTCTGAATACTTATTGGTATATCATTGTGTGGCCTGGTCTCACGCTTGTGTTCTTCGTGATGGGTTGGAATCTTGTAGGTGATGCACTCCGCGATGTTTTGGATCCGCGCATGCGCGGCAAGACATAGTCTGTGCGATACAGATTATTCTCCCGAGTATTTTTGGTAACGATTGGAATAGCCCTGCTTGTTGCAGGGCTATTCTTCGATACTGGAACAGTTGCCTCGCAGTCGGCTCCCACGCCAACTGTGGACAGGCTTGCCCAGCCGACCTTGCCCGCCGTCCCTTCGCAAGCGGATCAGGGTTCGCAGGTGTATTGGCTTTCCTGCCTTCCATGCCACGGGGATCGTGGCCAGGGCCTGACTGAGGAATTCCGAAAAGCCTATCCAGAAGAAGACCAGAATTGCTGGATGTCGGGATGCCATGGTGAGAAGCCATATGAAAACGGATTTGAATTGCCGACTGCCATACCAGCGGTCGTTGGTTCGAGAACATTGCAGAAATTTGAAACTGCCGCCAGCTTGCGTTCTTATATTTTTGTTGCGATGCCTTATTGGAAACCTGCAAGCCTCACTGAAGAGGAGTCCTGGCAGGTAACTGCATTCCTATTGCGCGAAAACAACCTTTTGACCGCAAACGGTGAGATCAACGAGGCCAATGCAAGTTCCATTCGGGTGGGGCCGCCTCCGGCAACGTCCACTCCGCAGCCATTCTCTGCACCGATGGTCACTTCACGGGTACCAATTCTGATCGCATCTGTGATCATTCTTGTGTTGGGGGTTGTTTTACGATTTGTGTGGATAAAAAAGGAAAAGATCTGATTAAGATATTGAGCCGCCCTTAAAGGCGGCTTAATCGTATAATTGATAAAAGCGTACTTTTTCTGGGGATGACAAGGGTTGGGTTATTGCCCGCCGTACGGTTTTAAAGAAAGAAGGAGGTGGTTGCTTGCAGGGAAAGGAATATGTTGCACGATCGTTGTCAGTTAGTGTAAGTTTGCACATCATAATCTCGTGAGGAGAACAAAATGCGTAAAATGTTTGCTTTATTGAGCCTACTCGTGATCGCCAGCATGGCCCTTTCGGCCTGCGGCGGTACGGCTCCCACAGCAGCTCCATCCACCGGTGATACGACCACAGAAGCCACTGAGGCTCCTTCCACCGATACCGGCACCGACGCCCCCGCTGCTGCCGAATTCAAGTCTGCTGATCCTTCAACACTCATTGTTGCTGAATCTGAAGTTGGTATCGATACTCTTGATCCCGCTTTGGCGTACGACACCGCTTCGGCTGAAATCATCCAGAACACCTACGAAACCCTGGTGTTCTACGATGGGGAAGCCACCGACAAATTCGTTCCGATGCTGGCTGAATCCTGGGAACTCTCCGCGGACGGCATGACTTACACCTTCAAGATCCGCTCGGGTGTGAAGTTCCACGAAGGTCAGGATCTGACCGCGTCCGATGTGGCGTACTCGTTCCAGCGCGGCCTTCTGCAGGGCGGCACGTCCTCCCCGCAGTGGTTGCTGGCCGAGCCGTTCTTCGGTGTGGGCGTTGATGATGTCTCGGTGGTCGTCGATCCCGAAGGCACCCTGTACGATGACCGCGAACTGCTCTCCGCGTTCGACTCCGCTGCAGTGGTAGCGGCCTGCGAAAAGGTAAAGAGCGCGATCGTGGCTGATGATGCCGCTGGCACCGTCACCATGACCCTTGCCCAACCTTGGGGTCCGTTCCTTCCCACGATTGCACAATCCTGGGGCGCGATCATGAGCCAGAGCTGGGTTGTTGAGAACGGCGGCTGGGATGGTTCCTGCGATACCTGGCAGAACTTCTACGGCATGGCTTCCGCTGACAATCCATTCAGTGGCATTGTCAACGGCACCGGCCCGTTCATTCTTGAGAAGTTCGCCAACGGCGAAGAGATCATTTTGGCTCGCAACGAAAGCTATTGGGCCGAACCCGCCAAGCTCGAACGCGTCATCCTCAAGCAGGTTCCTGAATGGGGTACCCGCTTCGCCATGATGCAGGCTGGTGATGCCGACATCGCCACAGTACCTTCAGCCAACCGCTCCCAGATGGATGAATTGGTTGGTATCTATCAGGAATTCGATCTTGCTGCAAACACCTATGGACCATTGCAGGAAGTCTGCGGATACGATGACAGCGCTTTGGCTGCTGCCAAGTTCACTGCGTGCGCCGCTGGCGAAACCGGTAACAATGGCCAGTTCCTCCTGCGCATCGGACGACCAGTTCTTAGCATGGATGTGCTCCTGTATAACTGGAACATCGCGACCTCTGAAGAGAGCCCGAATCCCTACATTGGATCCGGCGCTTTGGATGGCAATGGTATCCCCGCTGACTTCTTCAGCGATGTCCACATCCGCAAAGCCTTCGCCTACTGCTTCGATTTCGAAACCTTGCTTAGCGACGTATTCAGCGGTGAGGCTGTTCAATCTCTGCAATTGCCTCTCGCTGGCATGCCCGGTTACTTCCTGGACACCCCGCACTATTCCTTTGATACTGCTCAGTGCGAAGCTGAATTCAAGCTCGCCGATGTGGACAAGGATGGCATCGCCGCTGGTGACGATCCTGAAGGTGACGTTTGGACCACCGGTTTCCGCGTCCAGATGGGCTACAACCAGGGTAACCCCACCCGCCAGACCATTACCGAGATCCTCTCTGGCAGCCTCGCTTCCGTGAACGAACTGTTCCTGGTCGAGACCCTCGGTTTGCCGTGGCCTGCTTACCTGCGCGCACAACGCGCCAAGCAGCTTCCGCTCATGACCGGTGGCTGGCTCGAAGACATTCACGATCCGCACAACTGGTATCAGCCGTACACCACCGGTACTTATGGTGGTCGCCAGTCGCTGCCCGATGATGTCAAGGCTCAGTTCCGCGACATTCTCGAACGTGGTGTTTCCGAGACCGATCCCGCCGCTCGCGCCGAGATCTACAAGGAAGCCAATACCTTGTACTACGACCTCGCTGTCGGCATTCCGTTGGAAGTTGCGACCTCCCACGGCTTCACACAGCGCTGGTTACAGGGCGTAGTGTTGAACCCGATCTTCCCCGGTTTCTATTACTACACAATGTACAAAGACTAGATCTGATGCAATCCCTTCGGAGGCCTGGAAACAGGCCTCCGAACCTTCATGGAACATGAATCACAAGCAAGCCGCCCGATAAAGGCGGCTTGCTTGTATAATTGGCAAATGCGTTTTCTTAAAAAGGAATTTGCCATGCCCTCTTCAAAACTGAAAATCAAACTGTTCTTTCCATTTCTGCTGCTCTTTATCATGGCATGTGGTTTTTCCTCTGCAACCCCGGAAGCCACTGCCATTCCTGCTGATACCTCAGTTCCTCTTCCAACGGCCACACCTGCTCCCAGTTCGTTGACCGTGTGTCTGGGTCAGGAACCGAACACCCTTTATCCGTTTGGTGGTCCCAACACCGCCGCTCGCAGTGTGCTGGCGGCCATCAATGATGGCCCCATTGATATGGTCGGGTACGAATACCAGCCTGTGATCCTTTCACAGCTTCCTTCCATTGAAAACGGCGACGCTGAGATCGTCACGACCTCGGTCCAGCCCGGAAGTCCAGCAATGGATGCGGACGGAAATATCGTTTTGCTGGAAGTGGGGAAGAAATTCCGTCCTGCTGGATGTCGCAGCGACGACTGTGTTGTTACCTATGAAGGCAAGGGCGATGCGTTTGCGATGGATCAAATGATCGTCACCTTCCGCCTGCGCGAAGGCGTGACCTGGGCCGACGGCACCCCGATGACCTCCGACGATTCAGTCTATGCATTTGATCTTTCGCGTGATGCCAGATCCATTTCAAACACGTATTTGATCGACCGCACCTACACTTATGAAGCAACCGACCCGTTGACCGTGCAATGGTGGAGCATGCCAGGCTTCATTGACCCGACCTACTTCACAAATTTCTGGACGCCTGCTCCAAAGCACCTCTGGGGTGAGTTTCTCGCCAATCAATTGCCCGAAATTGATATTGCCTCGCGCACTCCGATCGGCTGGGGTCCTTACATGGTTCAGGAATGGATCGCAGGGGATCACATCACCATGACGAAGAATCCATATTACTTTGCTGCTGCTGAAGGGTATCCAAAATTCGATACACTTTCCTTCCGCTTCATCTCCGACCCGGATGCTGCCCTGAGTGAAATGGTGGCAGGCCGCTGCGACATCCTCGACCCGAGCATTCGGCTCGATAATCACGCCAGCTTGTTGATGGAAATGCAAAAAGGCGAACAGGCGCAGGTCTTCTTCACACCCGGTATGACCATCGAATGGCTTGGGCTTGGCACAACTCCATCCACCTATGACGATGGTTATGATACGATCTACCAAAAGGATCGCCCCGATATTTTCTCCGACCCTCACACCCGTCAGGGCATTGCCTATTGTCTCGATCGTCAGTCGGTGGTGAACAATGTTTTGTTCGGCCTCACAACTGTCCCGTCCACCTATATTCCCGTTGAGCATCCATTGTATGATTCGAACATCGAAGCGCTCCCGTTCGATGTTTCCACAGGCATTTCACTTCTCGAACAGGCAGGCTGGAAGGATACCGACGGCAACCCCGCCACGCCGCGTCAGGCTGTCACAGTTAAGAATGTTGTGGCAGGCACGCCTTTGCAATTGAATTACTACACTACCACTGCCACTCAACGCAGGCAGGTGGTTGAAATTCTCCAAAAATCGCTGGCTGAATGCGGCATCGGACTCAACGTGCAGTACTTCTCGCAAAATGACCTGTATGCCCCCGGCCCCGATGGCGCGTTGTTCGGCCGCCGCTTCGATCTCATCGAATATGCGATGGGAGTCAACAGCATCGAACCGCCCTGCGATTGGTTCACATCTTCTGAAATTCCCACCACCGACAATTCGTGGATCGGCACCAACGTCACTGGCTATCGCAATGACGAGTACGACACCGCCTGTCGCGCCGCACAGGACTCTCTGCCCGATGAGCAGACCTACATCGATTCATATCGTCAGACCCAGGTGCTTTTCTCGGCTGAGCTTCCCGCCATTCCGCTGTATTACCGTCTGCGTGTTGCCGCTACTCGCCCCGGTATTTGTCACTTCGATCTGGACCCGACCGCCAATCCGCTTTGGAATATCGAAGCGATCGCATCAGGCGAAGCCTGCCAGAATTAATGCGACGACTCTTCCGCGTTACGCTTTTCCTGACCTTTTTGCTCGCCTCGTGCTCCCCTCAGCCTGTTCGGGTGGCGGAGCCAACCAGCATCCCCACCCCGACGGCTGCTCTCGTGCAGCATGCCCCCGAGATCCGTTTTGCATTGATCGGGGAACCGCGTGCTGAGCAAATTAATGTTTGGGAATTGTTCGATGAATCTGGCGCAACCTATGCCGACTATGCCCTGCGCGCCGAGTCCTGGCCGCGCCTGTATCATCTCCTCCCACCTGAATCCACCTTCGAGCCTCTCGCCGCAAACGGAATGCCCACCGAAGTAACCCAGGAAAATGACTTTTACGTCGCCGCAGTTCAACTCCGCACAGACTTGAAATGGACCGATGGCACCTCATTCACTGCCGAAGATGTCGCCTTCACCGTGAACACCGCGCTCTCCTTTGAGCTTGGCTATGATTGGGGTGTTTATTACTCGCGTGATTATCTCCACCATGCCGAAGCGATCGATTTGGCTACAGTGAAATATTATTTCAAGCAAAAGCCGAATGTAGGTGTCTGGCAATATGGCGCACTGCAAGGACCTATTGTTCAAAAAGCATTCTGGGAAAAATCAGTAGGAGACTCTGCAAGCCTTTTGCCCGCCGATGCCCTGCGCGCAGATATTGCAAAGACACAAGCCGACCTCGAAACTGTCAAAGCGGATGTTGCCGAGTTAAGTGAACAGGTGCTTGCACTGATTCTGAGCGGCAAACAAAACCGCATTCTGGATAGCGACCTCAAACGAAAGCAGAACGAACAGATATTCGTTCAAAGCAATCTGGATCGATTCCTCGAAGAATATGCGGCGAATATCACCTCGGCGCAGAGTGCCTTGTACAATGCCGAGGATGAAGCAGAACCCGTACTTGGCACGTGGATTCCGATTGGAATGCAAAATGGTCAATGGGTGAACGAGGTCAACCCTGATTTTCCTTTCGCCCAGCCAAACTTTGATCGTGCCGTATATCAGATCCTCGGAAGTGAAGAAGCGGCGATCACTGCATTCAAGAACGGGGAAGTCGATTTTATCCTTTCGCCCAATGACCTGACGGTGGACATGGCTGGTGTGAAACGCAGCCCAACTTATAGCGCGCGCTTCCTCGTATTCAATCCCTTGAGATCGCAATTCGCCGACCCCGCTTTTCATTCCGCGCTCAGCTGCATGTTGGATCGTAACTTGTTGGCGACGGATATTTTGCAAAACCGCGCCGCGCCATTCGATGCTTTTATATTGTCTCCCCAATGGCATGAGCCTGCCGCCAGAGACTCCTGCACAGGTATGGATGAGTCTGCGCGCATTGAGCAGGCTGTGAAATTTATGAAGGATGCCGGTTATTTTTGGGCCAGTGAACCCGATATGAGCAGTGCCGGGCAAGGCCTGCGTTATTCGAATGGTGACCCTTTTCCACAGATCACATTGATTACACCTTCACGAGATGAAGATATGCTGCGATATACTGCCGCTAATTACGTGGCGGAGCGGGCGGGCTACCTGGGAATCTCCCTCACCGTGCAGGAAATGAGCATGGCGGAGCTGGTTTATGCGGTATACAGCTCGCAGAAATATGACATGGCTGTGGCGGGCTGGCGGCTGAGCGAGTATCCCGCGTATTTGTGTGAAATGTTTGGAGGGCAGAATCTGCCCTTGTATAACAGTGGCAGGTTCCAGTCGGCGTGTGATGCGCTGCGGGTTGAGTCCGATCTGGATCGAGCGCAGCAGGGTTTCCGTGAGGTTGAAACGGCTTTGATGTCGGAATTGCCTTTCATCCCGTTGTTCACCGTCACACAGGCGGACTTGTATCAAAACATTGTCTATCCGTCGGAAAGCGTGTTGAGCGGCTGGAGCGGTTTGTATGGAGCGCCCGCCATTGCAGTTCCGACGCCATAGCCTGCCGATAATTCGCATTTTTATCGTTGAACGTTATAATTGTTTGAGAAAGAAGCGAGTATAATCGCCGTAATTCATTATCAGGAGCAGGCTGTGACAAAAACTGACCAGAAGCCTTTGTTGGAAGTCCGCAATCTTAAGACATATTTTTATACCGAAGACGGGGTGGTAAGTGCCGTGGATGGCATCAGTTTTGAAGTGTATCCCGGGGAAGTGCTGGGGATCGTAGGTGAATCAGGATGTGGAAAGAGTGTCACGTCCCTTTCGATCATGCGCCTGATCGCGCCTCCTGGGAAGATCACCGAAGGGGAAATTTTGCTGGACGGCAAGAATCTGTTAAGCCTTTCCGAAGATGAAATGACAAAGATGCGCGGCAACAAGATCTCAATGATCTTTCAGCAGCCGCAGACCGCGTTGAACCCTGTGTTCAAGGTCGATAATCAGATCGCTGAAGTGTTGAATATTCACAAATCCCTTGGCAAGGAAGCTGGCAAGAAACGTGCTGTGGAGTTGCTGAAGATGGTGGGCATCCCAGATGCTGAGCGTCGCGCTGAAGCATACCCGCATGAACTTTCAGGCGGTATGGCCCAGCGTGTGATGATCGCGATGGCGCTGGCATGTGTGCCCGAATTATTGATCGCCGATGAACCGACCACTGCATTGGATGTGACCATCCAGGCCCAGATCCTCGACCTGATGCGTGACTTGCGCACAAAGATGGGAACATCGGTCATTTTGATCACGCACGATCTCGGTGTGGTGGCTGAAATGGCGGAACGTGTGGCGGTGATGTATGCGGGTGAGATCGTGGAACAGGCCGAAGTGAATTCACTTTTCGAACAGCCTCTGCATCCCTACACCCAGGGTTTGATCGGTTCGATCCCCATTCTTGGCCAGATCAAGGAACGCCTCGATGTGATTCCCGGCTCCGTGCCGAACCTGGTGAACCTGCCTGCTGGTTGCCGCTTTGCGCCGCGCTGTACTGCACGCGAAAAATTCGGTTTGAAAATTTGTACAGAAACGAAACCCGAGCTGACTGATTCTGCGCCCGGTCACAAAGTGCGCTGCTGGTTGTATCAGAACTCGAAAGATCATCAAGCACCGTTAAAGGTAAAACAGGGGTAATTTCGGAGCGGTTTTTCGGGGGCGCTTCCAAGTTAAAGTTTCATTTGCCAGTTTTATGTAAAAATCGTCTGGAGTCGATCAGCATGAGTCAAACTACGGAAATACACAAAGCGGAAGACCTCGTACAAGTTGAACATTTGGTTAAATATTTTCCGGTGCGCGCCGGTTTGATGCAGCGCGTCGTAAACTGGGTGAAGGCCGTGGACGATGTTTCGTTTACCGTGAAGAAAGGGGAGACCCTTGGCATGGTGGGTGAATCGGGCTGCGGAAAAACCACCATCGGGCGTTCCATGCTCAGGCTGGTGGAGCCGACTTCCGGGTCCGTCCAATATGACGGCAGGGATGTGTTGAAGCTGCGCGGCAATGATTTGAAGGATGTGCGCCGCCACATGCAAATCATTTTTCAAGACCCCTACGCTTCTTTGGATCCGCGTGTTCCCATCGGCGAATCGGTGATGGAAGGTCTGCATATCCACAAGATCGGCTCACCGCAGGAACGCTACGACCTGATGATCGAGACCCTCAAAAAGGTCGGCCTCGAAGATTATCACGCCCGCCGTTATCCGCATGAATTCTCCGGCGGTCAGCGTCAGCGCATTGGTATTGCGCGTGCGCTTGCCCTCCGTCCCAATTTTATTATTTGTGATGAACCCGTCTCTGCCTTGGATGTATCCATTCAATCACAAGTGTTGAATATTTTGAAGGACCTGCAAAAGGAATTTGGACTTACCTATCTGTTCATCGCACACAATTTGAGCGTGGTGGAGCATATCTCTGACCGTGTGGCGGTGATGTACCTCGGTAAGATGGTGGAACTCACTTCCCGTGATGACCTTTTCAAGAATCCCCTGCATCCGTACACCAAGGCGTTGATGTCCGCCATTCCGATCCCCGACCCGAAGCTCAAGCGCCAGCGTGAAGTGCTCAAGGGTGATGTGCCCAGCCCACTGAATCCGCCCAAGGGTTGTCGCTTCCACCCGCGCTGCCCCATTGCGGAAAAGATCTGTTCCGAACAGGAACCCGAATTCCGCGAAGCCGTTTCCGGACACTGGGTTGCCTGTTGGATGGTGAAGTAGGAATCTCATGGAACGCAATATTTTGCTTGTGGATGACCAGCGCGATATTTTGCGTCTTTTGCATGCCACGCTTGATACGTTAAAGATCCAGGGTCTTAAAATATTTGAAACCCCGTCCGGCGAAGAAGCCTTGATCGAATCAGCACGACACAGGGTTGATCTGCTGGTCACGGATTACAAATTGCCGGGCATGAGCGGCGTGGAATTGATGCACAAGGTGCGCGCGCGCCATCCGGAAGCGAAAGTCGTCCTCATCACCGGCATGACCGACCGCAAAGTGCGCGAGGAAATGCTCAACGCTGGGGCACTGGCGATCTTCGATAAACCGATTCCGCTTGCGGATTTTTTGGATGTAGTCGAACGCGGCCTTGGCCTCGTGCAAACCATCTTCCCACCCGAACGACCCTCCGATGAAAAAACCGAACAACGGCATGCCAGAGTGTCTGATCTTCTGGCGAATTTCAGGCAGGATATAAACGCCGAGGCGGTCTTCCTGTTGAATGATCGCGGCCTTGTGCAGGCCCGCACCGGTAAACTGCACGATGAAAGCATGGAAGTCTCGCTGATTTCCACGTTGATGGCAATCCATGCCGCAGGGCTCAAGGTCGCAAAATATAATCATCAGGAAAAACTGGCCTCGTATCATATTTTCAGCGGCGGCGATAACGACCTGCTGTTCATCCCTGTTGCGCCGATGTACGCCCTGCTCGTTGCAGGCACAGGACTTGTTCACGAAGATCGTATCCTCGAAACTGTGAATGCCCTGCTTGCCCTGCGAAAGGAAGTGGAACGATCCCTGCGCTCGATCGGTGTGACCGGCGAACTGCATTCGATTTCCCCGAAGACCGTACCTCTGGCGACAGCAGCGGCTCCCACCATCCCGATACCTGCTTCTGTCAAACCGGCAGAGAAACCCGCTGAAGTTCCCCCCTCTCCTGAAATGGAAGCGTTGCTAAAAGATGCGGCCGCCAAGCAAAGCAAGTCAACAGACATGGATGATTTTTGGAGTCAGGCGGCTGAAAAACATGGCAGCAAACCGACCAGCAATGAAGTCATTTCTCTTGAAGAAGCACGCAAGCTGGGGCTCCTTCCCGGAGATGGAAAGTAAAAAATTTGTGATACAATTTTGGCCGCACTGGGGCATGGTGCAATGGCAGCACACCAGCCTTTGGAGCTGTGGATCTTGGTTCGAATCCAGGTGCCCCAGCCACATTACCCGCTCACGCGGGGTACAATCCCGCTTATGCGGGGCTTCTTTTCTCAAATAGGATTTGTCGCGGAGCAATATATTTTCGCGCAGGTCCTATTTTCGTTATAACTCATCCGTCCTGAGCGTAGTCGAAGGGCAGTTTTCATATATTCTTATCGAGGTGACATCATGAAAGTGACTGCAGTCCTCCTTGCCGCCGGGCAGGGAACACGCATGAAATCAAACCTGCCCAAGGTTTTACATCCAGTAACAGGAAAACCGTTGATCTGGCATGCCTTGGAAGCCATCAGCAAGTCCACGACCGAGAAACCCATCGTGGTCGTGGGCCATGGCGCGGAGGATGTGACAAAATATCTCGGCGATTCCGCGCAGACCGTTTTGCAGGAACCGCAATTGGGTACGGGCCATGCTGTGATGCAGGCTGAAGCCCTGTTGAAGGGAAATACCGATCTGGTGGTCGTTTGTTATAGTGACATGCCATTATTGCGCGGCGAAACATTGCAGGCGCTGGTTGAAACGCAGAAGAATAACAAAGGACCGATCTCCATGCTGACGGTCCATGCGGATGACCCGCGTGGATTCGGTCGTATTATCCGCAAAGCAGACGGCACGGTGGATGCCATCGTAGAGGAATATGTCGCGACGCCCGAGCAGTTACAGGTCAAAGAATTGAACGTGGGCGGCTATTGCTTCGATGCGAACTGGCTTTGGGATGCCTTGCATCGCATCCCGAAGAATCCGAAAAAAGGTGAATACTATTTGACCGATACGGTCGAACTTGCATCCAGGGCTGGTTTGCCGGTGCAGGCTACGGTGATGAATGACGTCGAGGAGACCATCGGCATTAACACGCGCATACATCTCGCAGATGCAGAAGCTGCCATGCGCCGCAGAATTAACCAGCAGCACATGTTGAATGGCGTGACGATGATCGACCCCGCATCCACCTACATTGAAGCAGGTGTGAGCATCGGCAAGGATACGGTCATCATGCCGAATACTTACCTTCATGGTAAAACCGAGATTGGTGAAGGTAATGTGATCGGACCAAATACGATCATCCGTGATTCAAAGATCGGGAATTACTGCAAGGTGCTTGCTTCTGTATTGGAAGGCGCTATGCTGGACGATCATGTTGACATGGGTCCGTTCGCGCGTTTGCGCAAGGGCGCTCATTTGGGGAATCACGTACACATGGGGAATTTTGGCGAAGTGAAGGATTCATATCTTGCCGAAGGTGTGAAGATGGGACATTTCTCGTATATCGGTAATGCCCAGATCGGTGCAAATACGAACATCGGTGCAGGCACGATCACCTGTAATTACGACGGCGAAAAGAAGCATGCCACCGAGATCGGCGAGGATGTTTTCATCGGCTCCGATACCATGCTGGTTGCGCCGCTGAAGATCGGCGCAGGCGCCCGGACTGGTGCAGGCGCGGTGGTGACAAAGGATGTCTCAGAAGATACACTTGTGGTGGGGATGCCAGCACGCGCCATTCGGAAGTTGGAGCGAAAGACAAAGAAGGTTGAAAAGTAGAAAAGCCATTTGGCTTCATTGGAGCAATCTAATGAAGTAGAGATACACGTAAACAGGTGAGAAATGAATCTAACGAATGACGAACGACGAACTTTGATTCAAGCTGCTGTTGAGATACGCAAGCGTGCATACGTCCCGTACTCGAATTATCCCGTAGGCGCAGCAGTGCGGACGAAAACGGGGAAAATCTATACCGGTGTGAATGTCGAGAATGCCGCGTATCCTCATACCATGTGCGCAGAACGCGTGGCGATCTTCAAGGCGGTGTCAGAGGGCGAGACCGAATTTGATGTTGTGGCGGTGGTTACTAATAATGGCGGCTCTCCCTGCGGTGGATGCAGGCAGGTGATGGCTGAATTCGGGCTGGATACCATCGTTTTGATCGCAGATGGAAGTGGAAACTTGAAAAAAGAAATGAGCGTGGCTGAGTTATTGCCCGAGGCATTTACTCCGAAACATTTACAGTGAAGCTATAAACACCCTTTTCCTACATGACTGAATTCCGTTCGTTTCGCGCTTCTGCTGTTGTTGTCCGCCATGCTGATTGGGGCGAGGCGGACCGTTTGCTTACATTGTACACACGCGAGCAGGGAATGGTGAAGGCACTGGCGAAAGGCGCGCGCAAGATCACATCGCGCAAGGCCGGGCATTTACAGCCGTTTACGCATATCACTGTGCAACTGGCAAAGGGCCGCGACTTGTTGATCGTGACCCAGGCGGAAACCGTGGATGCCTTTTTGCCTTTGCATGATAACCTGATAAAAACTGGGTACGCAGCCTATATCGTTGAATTGCTATATCGTTTTTCCTATGAAGAGGAAGGCGGGAATCCATCGCTCTTCAAACTGTTGGTGGATACATTGGGACGGATCGAAAAAGAGGATGAAGCCTGGCTCTCGGTCCGTTATTATGAGATGCGGCTGTTGGATATCGTTGGCTTTCGACCGCAGTTGTTCGAGTGCGCAAATTGCGGTCGCGAGATCCTGCCTGAAGATCAGTTTTTCTCGTTCGCGACGGGCGGTGTGATTTGTCCGCAGTGCGGGCAGGGGCTGCCCAACCTTGCGAAGATCTCCATGGAGACGCTCAAGTATTTGCGCCATTTCCAAAGATCAAGTTACAGAGATGCCTCTCGCGCACACCCCAGTCCCGAGGTCCAGAAGGAAGCGGAAGCCCTGATGCAGGGCTATTTCACTTATTTGCTGGAGCGCGAGCTGAATACGCCGGGCTTCATCAAGCGGATCAAGTCATGAAGTGCAAATAAAAAGATGGCCATGCGGCCATCTTTTTATTTGTCGATGATCTTTTTCTTCTTTGTCCTTTGAATAAAGGACTCGGTGAGCTTTTGGGTATTGATCGGCTGTGTGGCCGAGACGCTGTCTGATGCATAGCCGAACCTGCGCAGGGTCACGCGGCGTACCCAGCTTAAGATCGCCCTCGCGGAGAATTCTTCGTGATAAGGAATGGGGACAGTTGTGTTTTTTTCGAGCGCGGCGCGGAGGTCTGCTGCGGTTTCGCCGGGAAACTCCGTGCGGCCTGCGCCAACCGCCCAATAAATATGCGCGTCGCTGGATGCGATCTTTGCCAGCGGCAGGTAAATGGAAAGTTTTTGCGCAACCGTGTCGAAGGATTGAGTGCCCATGTTGTGCGTCTCCATGCCTTTGAGGACGCTTTTGGCGCGTGGATTGGTAAGCGCACTGACCACGGCTTCCATCGAAAGGCTGCCAGGCAGGTTGTTGAATGGGTGTGGGGCAATGGCAACGCCGCCCAATTTGCCGATGTGGATCAAGGTTTCCACGAGCGGCAGCCCGGAAGGGGGGAGAGTATCGACGAACAGCGCGACAAGATGCCCGTCTTTGGTGGTGACTTCTGCGCCGGGGATGGCTTCGATTCCATATTTTGGGGCGAGTTCGCGGGCTTCGAGCGAGCCGCGAATTTCATCGTGGTCGGTAACGGCGATCACGTTCAAGCCGACATCTGATGCCTGCTTGAGAATGGCGCGCACGGTGGTTGTGGCGTCGTGAGAGTAGATGCTGTGGATGTGCAGGTCTGCGGTGCCCATGGCGATGTTGTTCCTGAAAGAATTATATGTGAAAAATTTTGAAACGGGCAATAATCTTTTTTAAACGCGGAAAAGTCTATCCTTCAAATCGATGATCGGTTTTTCAAGAAGATAAAAACTAAGCGTGGCGATCAATACTGTTGCACCCATCGTGACTATAAACATTTGCGGCGACCGCACGGAGTATGGGAGTTCGTATTCGCGGAAGATCGCGACCGCCAGGGCAATGATCCCATAATGATAGACATACAGTCCGTAGGAAATCTTTCCCAGATAGCGTAAAAGCGCTCCATCCAAAATGCCTGTGAGGAAATCGGTGCGCGCCACGCAATAGATCAATACCGCGAAAAGGTAATTCAAAAGGGTGTAGCCCCATACTTCCTTGTAGAAGCCAGTCATTGGAAGGTCATAGCCCAGCGACGATGCAACGACGACACCTTTCGAGAGAAAATCTGTCAGCAGGCCAAGCGCGGGGACGAAGATCGCCAGCAAAAGCAACTGCAAACGCGGACGCGGGATTTCAAAACGGGAAATATATGCGCCGAAGGCAAACGCATCGAGATGTGAAAACGGCAGGACATTCACGGCCTGTTGCGGGTCGTTCAATAAAAATGAGAATGCCTCCGCGCGGTAAATCAATGTAATGCCCAGACGAAAGAGAAAACCAAGTCCGATGGCAGTAAGACACAACTGTTTGAATTTTCCGCGCGGCACGAGGAAAATGAGCAGCGGCCATAATAAATAGAACTGCTCCTCCACCGAAAGCGACCAAAGGTGAGTAAAGAATCTGCTTCTTTCAAAAAATGCGCTGGCATGGAAGAAATCGTACAGGTACACCGCCGCCACCCAAATCTGATTCAAGAATCCCCTGCCGAGTTCCACATTCAACGTCCTCAGGTTCAGGGATGGTAATAAAAAGATCAGCGCGGCAAGCAGGATCAAATAAAAATAATAAAGGGGAAAGATGCGCAGGAATCGCCGCCCGTAAAACTTGATGAAGAACTCCCGCTGCGGCAATTTCTCTTTCATGCGCAGCAAAATATCCGTGATCAAAAAACCAGAGAGCACAAAGAACAACTGCACGCCCATCCAGCCGAAGGGCAGGTTGCGTGTGTGAAAAAAGAAAACGATCAGAAATGCCACCGCCCGTAAACCGTCCAGCCCTGGGATCATTTAATGCGTTTACTCCAATTCAAAACAAATATCCATGCGACGATGAGGACGATGGGTTTTGCGATTCTCCACAGCAGGATCTGAAACCATTTCCATTTGATGGGGTAAATGATGTTTGTGATCGCCCAGCGCGCAAATAGAGTCTGACCGAGCCCGCTTCGCGCAAACCGACGCTTGTAGCCACTGAATGAAAATTCGTTGCGCCGAAACGACTCGCTGATCTCGCGCGCCGCGATTGCGCCGTATCCCAGCGCCATGCTGATGCCCTCGCCGAAGATCGGGTCTGCGCCTGCGGCATCGCCCACCAGCAATACGCGCGGCACCGAGATCTGATTCTGCGGCGCATACCAGCGGATGGGATGTCCTTTGATCTCGTACTGGCTCAGGTCAAAGCCGTGACGCGCCATTTCCTTTGCGAGCGGTTCCTTCAATGCAGGCCGCTTTTCATCTGCAAGCAGATTTGTATCATAGATTCCCCAGCATCTCATTGCCTCGCCGTTGATCTGGGTGGGGAAGTCCCAAACGTATCCTGCGATATTATCCGGAACGGGAAAGAAATCGAAGTAGGCATCGTTGCGTTTGTGCGGCTCGGTACTGTTTTGTTCCAAGGGTGTGATGATTTCCAGGACTCGCGCGGTGTAAATGGGCGCATTCGGCAAAATACATCTACGTGTTATGCCGTTCGAGCCATCGGCGCCGATGACGACCTGGGCAAAAAAGTTTCCCTGATCAGTTTCAACGGTCACACCGTCACCGTCGGGGATTACGTTTTTTACGGAAATTCCTTCGCGGATCTCGATGCCTGCTTCGAGCGTTTTCTTTGCGAGCCATGCATCAAACTCGTTGCGGCGGATGACGCGCAGGGCGTGTCTGTTCGGCACGCGGACTTGCAATCCGCTGCCCATGAAATCGAAATGCACCTTGTCAACGTCCACGTGCGGTACTTCACTTGAGTCGAGGCCGAGGCGCTGCAGGATGATCTCCGCGTCGATGACGAGTCCGCCTGCGCACAACTTGAAGCGCGGATACTGCTCCTTTTCGAGGATCAGGATGCGGGTCGCAAGATGCGGGTCGATCTTTTTGAGATGTAATGCGGTGGAGAGTCCGCTGGGACCACCGCCGATGATTAGGATATCGTGCTGGGTCATGGCATATTGATAAATTAAGGTTGAGATCGTTTGTGAATCGTATTCTGTAATTTTCCCACAAAATCAACTGGAAAGGGATATATAATGGGCACGCAATTTGAATTTAAAACGGCTTCAAGGAATGAAAATGACCAATCTTGCAACTGCGATCAAGGCTTTGATAAAAAAGATCATCCTGCTTTTTCCGAACGGCGAGCGGATTGTGGCGTGGATCATCGAAAAGAGAAGAAAACCTCAGCCTGCGCCTGTTGCTATGGTGAAGGAAAACCCGCCGACCCAGCCCGCCGACCCAAAGAGCGTTTTCACGGATTATTATTTCAATAATTTTTGGGGAAACAAGGAAAGCGTTTCGGGCGCAGGCTCAACCCTTGAATATACCGAGAATGTGCGCAAGGAAATCCCATTGCTGGTGGAGCGGTTCAAGGTTCGAAAATTTTTAGATGCCCCCTGCGGCGACTACAACTGGTTTCAGGCGGTACAGCGCCCTGCTGGAATGGAATATATCGGCGGGGATATTGTGGAGGAATTGGTCAGGCAGAATCAGGTGCGGTTCGGGGATGCGGGCACGAGTTTCATTTCTCTTGATGTGATCGCGGATGCGCTACCCCAGGCCGATATGTGGATGTGCCGCGATTGTCTGTTCCATTTTTCGTATGCAGATATCTTCAAGACGCTGGCGAATTTTCTGCGCAGTGATATCGAATATATTTTCACCTCCATTCACACCGATTGCACCGCGAATGCCGATATTGTGACCGGTGGTGCGCGTCAGCTTAATTTGGAATTGCCGCCGTTCAACCTATGCAAGCCCGTTCTCTATATCGACGATTGGATTCCGGGTTTCACCGTGCGGCGAATGGGGGTGTGGACACGGGAAATGGTGGCTGAAAGCTTGGCTTCGAACCCTGAAATGAAAAAGTACCTGCCTTAATTCCCCTCTGATTTACAAAAACCAGCCCATTTTGGGCTGGTTTTTGATTTTAAGGCCAAAACGTCACCTTAAAAAAACGGGTGAGCGCTTGACTCTTGTTTTCTGATATGCTATCTTAGATATTATATCTAATATCAAGGAAAAGCCTATGCTTGAGGAACTTCCCTCCCATCGCCAGTTACGAAAACTTGTCGCAGACCAAATCCGGGCTGCCATTTTTGACGGACGTTTCAAGCCAGGCGAATGGCTGCGCCAGGAGCGGGTGGCACAGGAATTGGGCGTCAGCCAGATGCCGGTCCGCGAGGCGCTCAAGGAATTGGCCGCCGAAGGCCTGATCGAACATGTGCCCTATCGCGGCGTGCGTGTGGTGGCGCTCTCGGTGGAAGACATCGAAGACCTGTACGAACACCGTGCCTTTCTCGAAGGCCGAGCGGCTGAAAAAGCCGTGGAATATATTACTGAAGGGGAAATTGCCGATCTGAAATTGATGGTGACCGAGATGGAATCGCTGCCTCCGGAACAGATCGCCCAATATCGCAAAATTAACCGCAAATTTCATGAAACGATCTTCCTCATCAGCAGGCGTGAGTATTTGATCCGCACCCTAACCCAGATGTGGGAGGCTTTCCCCACCATGTTGATCGGCAACTTCGCTGTGACGGCACAACGGCCGCTTCCGCAGCGTGATATGCAGGACCAAATGGAACACCGTGCCATCATGGATGCACTGGAAAACCGTAATGCAAAACGAGCCGGCGAAGCCATGAAGGAACACATCCTCTCTGCTGCGCGCAACCTGATCGATTCCCTCAAGGCGAATTCATGACCACCACATTGATGCCGATGGGCGGTGCACTCGACGAACGCAAAGACCCCACTGTTCTGCAGGAGTTCCTGCGCCGCGCGGGCGGGAAGAAGGCTCGTATCGTCATTCTGCCGCAGGCTTCGGCGCGGCGCGATACGGGTATCGAATATGTGGAACTGTTCAAATCCTTTGGCGCAAAGGAAGCGCTCTCATTCGAATTCCGCCAGCGTTCCGAGGCGGGAACAGCCGAACAGATCAAATTGATTCGCAAAGCCAGCGGGATCTTTTTCTCAGGTGGAACCCAAATGCGGATCGCCGCCGTGATGGGCGGAACGGCTCTCGAAGCCGAGATCCATGTGGCTTATCGACGAGGATGCATCGTCGGCGGGACCAGCGCCGGGGCATCGATCCTCTCAAAGACAATGATCGCCTACGGAAATGGCGGTCCGACTCCCCGTGAGCGGATCATCCAGTTTTCGGCGGGCCTTGGTTTCACCGATAAATTCATCTTCGACCAGCATTTCCGTCAGCGTGACCGATTGGGTCGCCTGATCTATGCCGTGTCTTCGCACCCCGGTGTCGTTGGCGTGGGCATCGATGAGGACACCGCCGCCATTGTTGAAGATAATGCCCGTTTGACAGTAGCAGGCTCGGGCGCGGTCACGATCGTGGACGGTCTCCAAATCACCGATACCGATGTCGCCGAGATCGAACATGGCGGCGCGGTTGCGGTTTCAAATCTGCTTGTGCATGTGTTGACCCATAACAGTGTGTTCGACGGGCGGACGCGAAAAGCGTCCCTCCCGAAAAAAAAGCTCCTGGTGGATTAGTTGGAGCATAGATCAAAAAAGGAGAAGAATATGAAGTTTTTGAAGACTGTTTTGGTATTGCTGTTCGTTGCATCGTTCGTGTTGTCTGCCTGCGGCGGTCCTGCTGCCACTGAAGCTGTGGCTGAACCTGCCACGAGTGAACCCGCCGCAACCGATGCGCCTGCCGCCACGGAAGCGCCAGTTGTTGACCCGAATGCCCCCGTTAGCGGCGGCACCGTGATCATCGGCACTCCGCAGGAACCCGGCATGATGAACACGCTGCTGACTTCCTCTTCCATCGAAGATGCTGTCGTGTCATTGTTTGGCGAGGGACTTGTATCTGTCAACGAAAAGGGTGAATATGTGCCCGTGTTGGCGAAAGAATTGCCGACCGTTTCTGAAGACGGTCTCGTTGTGACCTGGAAACTGCTCGAAGGCGTGAAGTGGTCTGACGGTTCCGATTTCAACTGCGATGATGTGCGTTTCACAATGGAAGGCGCTCTTTCTGACCTTTCACAGGTGAGCGCTTCCGGCTACCGCGATATCGAAACCCTTGAATGCCCCGATCCCTATACTGTGGTGGCTACCTTTGGCGAAGTGTACGCTCCGTACCTGCGCCTGTTTTCCTACACTGTGCCCGATACCGCTGGCGCGTTGGAAGACATGGAAACCTGGGACCTCAACCGCAACCCGGTGGGCACCGGCCCGTTCATCCTGACCGAATGGGAACCCGGCGATCACCTCACATTCAGCCGCAATCCGCTGTACCGTGAAGAAGGCAAGCCCTATCTCGATAGTGTGATCATCAAGATCCTACCTTCCCGCGAAGTGGGTATGCAGTTGCTCGGCACTGGCGAAATCCACGCTTTATGGGATTTGACAGAAGCCAACTTCCCCGAGCTTGAGCAGCTTTCCTCACAGGGTGTTTCGTTCGTTTCCACCGTGACCGGCGAAAATGAATTACTCTCTTTGAATCTCGGAGCCAGTGATGGCACCGCTCCTGCCGACCCCGCCACCGCTCCGCACCCGATCCTGTTCGACTTGAGCGTGCGTCAGGCGATGCAGCTTGCGATCAATAAGCAGCAGATCGTCGACACGCTGCTCTATGGCAACGTGAAGGCTGGTAACAGTGCGGTTCCTGTTGGAACTTTCGGCTGCCCGCAGCCTGTCAGCGAATTTAGCCTCGAAAAAGCCAATGCACTTCTCGATGAGGCTGGCTGGGTCGTCGGCGCAGATGGCATCCGCGAGAAGGATGGCGTACGCATGAGCTTGAAGATCGCCACCACCACTGGCAACCAGTTGCGCGAACAGACCGAGCAGGTGTTGGCTGAAATGCTCAAGGCCGCCGGCATCGAACTCGTCATCGAGAACGTTCCCTCCGATGTGTTGTTTGCAAGTTGGGAAAGTGACGGCATGCGCGATCATGGTACTTACGATCTCGTGATGTATACCACCGGCCCGTCCACCGACCCGGACAGCCACCTGTACTCAAGCTTCCACAGCTCGCAGATCCCCACTGCGGACAATGAAGGCTCCGGTGCCAACTTCGCCCGCTACATCAACGCCGATGTGGATGCCTGGCTCGATGAAGCTGCCACCATCACCGATACCGCCAAACGCAAGGAACTGTATTGCCAGGTTGTCGAGCAGATCAACACAGACCTGCCGCGCATTTACCTGTACGAACGCCTTTCCATCATGGGACACCGCAACGAATTCCACGGTTTGAAGATTTCCCCGACCTTCGTGGACTTCGCTTGGGATTCCGCCAACTGGTGGATGGGACAGTAAGCCAGGTTTATTTTTGCCCCTCCTCTTTTTAGAGGAGGGGCAATCTTTCAAGTTTTTGAAAAGTATAATTTTGCCCTGTAATCCCCACACGGTATTTTTTCAACAAAGAGACCTGGCGTCTTTTTGAATAAGAAAGCAGCAATCTGGGTTAAGTCATCATTATGGCCATTTATTTCACCCGTCGTGTTTTGCAATCCCTATTCACCCTGATCGTCATCAGCATGATCCTGTACGGCCTGATCTCCTCCGTGCCCGGCGGATTCATGAGCGCTTACACGGAACGGTCGGATTTTACACAGGAAGACCTGGCACGCATCCGCGCGAAATTTGGGTTGGACGATCCCATTCCTGTGCGTTATTTCAAGTGGTTGACCGCTATGCTTCAGGGTGACATGGGGAATTCATTTACAACAAAACGACCCGTGCTGCAGGAAATTGCAGATCGTCTGCCGAACACCCTGCTTCTGATGGGTATCATGTTGGTGACCACTTTGCTGGTCGCCATTCCATTGGGCATTATATCGGCGGTGAAACAATATACGTGGTTCGACCACATTATGACTACGGTTGCTTTTGCGGGACAATCTCTGCCCGTATTCTGGTTCGGACTTTTGCTCATTATCGTGTTTGCTGTCACCTTGAAAGGTGGAAATGGAAAACCGCTTCTACCGGGCTCAGGCATGTACACACTCGGTGAACCGTTTTCGATTGCCGACCGCATTAAGCATCTCATCCTGCCCGTTTCTATGCTGACCTTTGTTTCAGCGGCAGGGTATATGCGTTATCTGCGCTCCTCTATGCTCGATGTTATTCATGAAGATTACGTCCGCACGGCGCGTGCCAAGGGATTAAAAGAACGCCTTGTCATTTATCGCCACGCTTTACGCAATGCCATCATTCCGCTGGTGACTTTGGTCGCGCTCGACCTGCCGTCGCTGTTCGGTGGCGCGTTGTTCACTGAGACCATTTTCGCATGGCCGGGCATCGGGCGGCTGTATTTCACCGCCGCGCTCAAGACCGATTATCCGCTGGTGATGGCGGTCCTGATGATCGAATCCGCGCTCATCATCGGCTCGAATCTGCTCGTGGACTTTATCTACGCGGCACTTGATCCGCGCATTCGGTTATCGTAACCATGGCAACGACTTCCCCCTTTTCCTCCGAACGTCCAAAGACCCTGCGTGAACAATCCCTGTTCATGTTCTATTGGCTGCGTTTTCGCAAACACACCATGGCCCTCATCGGCGGGGTGGTGACGATCTTGATTCTCATCCTGATCGTGTTTGCACCGCTGGTTTCCGATTACGACCCCATGACACAGGATTTGCTCAACCGTTTTCAGCCGCCATCCAGCCAGCATTGGATGGGCACCGACGATCTCGGGCGTGATATGTTCTCGCGCGTCATGTATGGCGGACGCATCTCTTTGAGCGTGGGCATGCTTGCCATGGGAATTGCAATTCTCCTTGGTTCGACCATCGGGCTTGTCTCTGGTTATTATGGCGGCTGGATCGACGGCTTTCTTATGCGGTTGACCGAGATCTTCATGTCCATTCCAAGCCTGTTCGTGTTGATCGCTTTGGGTATGTTCCTGCGTACGCTCGACCTGCCCAGTTTGAAAGCAGGTTCCTTCCTGCCGATCTCGCTTGTCATCGGCGCACTTTCATGGATGGGTACTGCCCGTCTCGTGCGCGCCTCCACGCTTGAATTGCGCGAACGTGAATTCGTACATGCCTGTCGTGCTTTGGGCGGCTCCGATGCACGCATCCTTTTTTTGCGAATTCTCCCGAACATCGCCAGCCCCATCATCGTCTCTGCCACACTGGGATTGGCAGGTGCCATCATCAGCGAATCGGGTTTGTCATATCTCGGTTTCGGTGTTCAACTTCCCACTCCTACGTGGGGCAATATGCTCTCTAATACGCAAAGCCAGATGACCACCGCCCCGTGGACCGCCATCTTCCCCGGACTGATGATCTTCATCGTTGTCATTGCCATCAACTACCTCGGCGATGGCCTGCGCGATGCACTCGACCCGCGTCATTCTGTAAAGAAATAATTCGTGTTCCCGCTCCATCGGAGGTTAGTTTCGATGACAGAGCGGGAACGATTTTAAGAACATAAAGTCAAAATAAAAGTAGGGAGATTTCCAATGAAATCAAAATTCATGATCTTGAGCATTTTACTGGCCCTGTTGTTTCTGCCATTAAGCGGCACTTCGGCTCAGACTGCCCCAGGCCTGCTTCTGCCCATTGGAGCAGGCTACACCGATACATATACCGCCATGGCACAGCACGCGGTTGCCAACGCCAAAGGTGACATGGTTCATATTCTTGTGCTGGCCTCTCCCTATTCCACCGATGCGGAACATATTTCAGAAGGGGAGCGTGCCCAAAATCTAAAAGATGCCGAGGAACGCCGCCTGCAGACCGATGGCGCCTGCCAGCGTAACATCCCCGAAGGCTCCACGCTCACCTGCAAAGTGGAACTCCTGCCCATCTTCACCCAGGAAGACTCCAACAACCCCGATAACCTTGCCTATTTCACTGATGACGTTTCGATGATCTTCATCCTCGGCGGTGACCAGGAGACCGGCATGGGCGCCATCATCAACACGCCCGTGGAAGAGCGCATTAATCAGTTGCATGAAATGGGCACCATCATCGCGGGCACAAGCGCCGGGGCAGCGATGCAATCCAAGATCATGATCGCCTCATTGAATATCGGCTATGCCACCGATGACGGACTTCAGGCAGGCGCATTGAAACTCTGGAATACCGAGGAAAAGCACGGATTTTCCTTCAGCATTCAAAACGCCGTTCTCGATCAGCACTTCTTCCAACGTGCCCGCATGGGACGCCTGGTCAACGTCATCACCCAACCCGGCATGCCGCATGTGGGTGTGGGCGTCGATGCCTACACCGGCGTCGTTTCAGACAGCGAAGTTCTGCGCGATGTCTTTGGCCTATACACCGTCACCGTTCTGGATGCGGAAACTTATCACTCCGCCGACGGCGTGAAATATGTCGAATTCAGTGAAACCCGCCCGCCGTTGATCAGTGTCCGCAATATCGTTTTGAACCTGCTTTCCCCGGGCGATGTCACCTACGACCTCAAGACCCGCACCTCATCGCTTGGCAACCCGCCTGATGTGCTCGAACGTGAATTCGATGCATTGACTCTGCCTGCTGGCGCAGGTCCGCTTTTCCTCGGCGGCGATCAACTCGATACACTCAAAGGCAGTGCCATTCTCGAAAAATTCAAGGCAGTGGCGGGCGAAAATATTCTCATCGTTGCAACGGGGTATCCGTCATCGCGCTCTGCTGAGACCGCCATCAAGAAATATACTGAAGGACTCGGCGTGCAGGTTCAATCGCTGGTGGTCGGTGATGAGCCCATCGTCATCCCTGATGATGTCACCGCCGTGCTTGTCGTAGGCAAAGACACTTCCAAGGTCAAGGTGGAAGCGCTCGCGCCGCTCAAGGATTTCTGGCTGGCGGGCAAACCCGTCATGGCCGATAACGCCGTCACGCCTGTCCTCGGCGCGTTCTATTCCAACCACGAACCCACACCCGATGATTCTGAACTGCAGGAACTCGCCACACAAAAATCCTTCTGGCAGGGACGCACCAAAATGGCACCCGGCCTTGGTTTCCTTAACATCACCATCGAGCCGCAGTTGCTGGCCGACTTGCGTTTTGGTCGTCTGTTCTCGCTGGCCTACAATCATCCCGAATTCATTGCCATCGGCGTCAACAAAGACACCGCCATTATGCTCGATGAAAACGGCGCGACCGCTCTTGGCCTCAACGGTATTTTCATCCTCGACCTACGTAAGGCAAAACTGCAGCTCGGTACGAACGACGGCTTTGTGATCAATAATGGGATGCTCGATATCTTCGCCCCGGGCGAATCCATTCAAGCGGAAATCGCCGACGTCAACGCTCGCTTCGACCCAGCGCCGACACCTGTTCTGCCGACCCAGGAACCGACCGCCACTGCAACAGTGGCCGCCACGCCCACACAGCCCGCGATCGCCACTCCCTCCATCGTGCCGACCAGCCCCACCGCAATGGAATACGCAACAACTCCAAAGCCCGCCGCCTTCCCGCTGTGGACCATCGCTGTGGTCGTTGCCATTGCCGCCGCCCTGCTGTATTTCTGGAAGCGTAAATAGAATCAAATGAGCTACCGAACAGCCAGCCCATCACAGGCTGGCTGTTTTTTTTATGTTTTGCTTGCTGCGGAAATGGTGGAATCTGACTTATAATTTAAATGTCACAACGGCATGGGAGGGATACGGCTGAAGAAATACCCATGTGAACAGCATGTTGTGAAGATACTGGTTTCATTTGGTCAGAGGTGGTTATGCCCGATCTAACGGGAAAGTCTCTTGGACGTTATCACATCATTGAGCAACTGGGCGAAGGCGGCATGGCCATCGTCTACAAAGCCTACGATACCCGCCTCGAAACCGATGTAGCTGTTAAAGGTCATTCGAACAGATAACATTCTTCCAAGCGTACTGGACCATGCACTCAAACGGTTTGAGCGTGAAGCCAAACTGCTCGCCCGCCTGCTCCATCCCAACATCGTCAAAGTCATTGATTACGGAGAATTTGAAGGCATGCCATATCTGGTCATGCCCTATTTGCCTGGCGGCACGCTGAAAAAGAAATTGGGGAAACCCACTTCCTGGCAGGAATCATTCCAGTTGCTTTTGCCGATTGCCGAAGCCCTGGATTATGCCCACAGCCAGAACATGATCCATCGTGATGTGAAGCCATCCAATATTCTGCTTACCCAGCGTGGACAGCCCATGATGGCTGATTTTGGCATCGCCAAAATCCTCGACCTTGAAAATACGCAAGAACTGACTGGCACAAGCATGATGATCGGCACACCGGAATACATGGCCCCTGAACAAGTCACCTCCAAGACTGTTGATCACCGCGCCGATATTTATGCCCTCGGTATTGTTTTATATGAAATGGTGACGGGGCGTCAGCCTTTTTTGGCAGATACACCGATGGCTGTACTGCTCAAACATAATAGCGAGCCCCTGCCGCACCCGCGGCAGTTCGTGCCGAATTTGCCCGATGAGGTGGAAAAGGTTCTGCTCAAAGCGCTGGCAAAACATCCCGATAACCGTTACCAAAGTATGGATGAATTTGCCGCTGTCATGAAAAAACTGCTTGCGGAACAACCCACACAGTTGATTTTCCCGCAGCCTGAAACGAATACAACTCGAGACGGTCTACATCTCGCTACCCCGACCCATCAACAACCCGCCCAATCCCCTCGTCAGGATTCGCGCTGGGGTATGTTGGGGTGGGGAGCGGTTGCGGGCCTGCTCTGTTTTACTGCGGCGGCAGTTCTCTTTTTGATGTTCTTGCGACTAAGGAATTCACCAGAAAGACTCGCGGCCACGTTGACATCGCCTGCTGTAACTTCAACACCTGTACCATTGGATACGCAGACCCCCATCCTTCCTTCGGAAACACCGCCTCCCACTTCGATTCCCCTGCCCGCGCAGATCACAGATGAAAAAGGTGTCCCGATGGCGCTGATTCCGGCTGGGTCGTTTTTGATGGGGTCGCTCCAGGAACGGGTGGAGCAAGACTTCGCAAATTGTGAGAAGGATACCAATGGACAATGTGAACTCTGGTGGTTTACGAATGAAACCCCCCAGCATTTGGTCACATTGGATGATTACTACATTGATTTATATGAAGTGACAAATTCTCGCTATGCCGAATGTGTGGCGGCGGATGTTTGCAATGCGCCATCTCCCACCAGTTCATTCACCCGTGATGAGTATTATGGCCTCGCAGAGTTTGATGACTACCCTGTGATTCATGTCAGTTGGGCAGATGGCAAAGTCTATTGTGAATGGCGCGGCGCCCGCCTGCCCACCGAAGCAGAGTGGGAAAAAGCTGCACGCGGTACAAACGGGCTGATATACCCATGGGGAAATGAATTCGACGGGACTCGGGTAAATTTCTGCGATTCGAATTGTCCGCTGGATTGGGCGAACAAGGATTACAACGATTACTTTGGCGACACATCGCCTGTTGGATATTACGAAAGCGGAAAGAGCCCGTATGGCGTATACGATATGGCTGGCAATGTTTGGGAATGGATCAGCGACTGGTATCAGGAGGATTATTACAGCATCTCCCCATCGCTCAATCCATTGGGGCCTGAAACGGGTCAGTACCGTGCGCTCCGCGGCGGTTCATGGAGCAATGTTTCCAGTTCGATGCATTCCTCCCTGCGCAGCTGGGATGTGGTGCCGTCCCTTGCTCAATATGGATATTACGGTTTTCGCTGTGCCCGCAGCACAACCCCATAAGCAGACCGCACTTTTTAGGGATTGGGATGTCATGTCTGCTGAAACAAAGTCAGCGTATAATGCTATTGTTATCTGTTGGAAAACTAAAACCCGACTCAAAAATAGCATCTCGCTCCGGGTGATATTTTGAGATGACCTGTAACCGGAATGGAAGCTCCATATCTTTATAGTTGAAGAGAAATCTTACTTACAATGGAAAATCTTATCGGACAACACATCGACCGTTACAAGATCCTCGACCTGTTGGGGCAGGGCGGCATGGCCACTGTGTATAAAGCCTACGACACCCGCCTTGAGCGTGAAGTGGCGGTCAAGGTCATTCGGCATGAAGCCTTCCCGCCGGAAGTTCTGAATGATGCGCTCAAGCGTTTTGAGCGCGAGGCAAAATCTCTGGCGCGGTTGTCGCACCCGAACATTGTCAAAGTGCTGGATTATGGGGAATTTGAAGGCTCGCCTTTCCTGGTGATGGAATATCTGCCCGGAGGCACACTCAAGCAAAGGATCGGGGAACCCATGTCATGGCAGGATGCCATGCATTTGATCCTGCCTGTTGCGCGCGGGGTTGAATATGCCCATAATCGCGAGATCATTCATCGCGACATCAAACCCTCGAACATTCTTCTCGCCGAACACGGCATGCCCACCCTTTCCGATTTTGGGATCGCCAAATTATTTCAAAATGAAGGCGCGGCGCTAACCGCTTCCGGCATGGCCATGGGAACGCCCGAATACATGGCGCCTGAGCAGTGGACGGGAAAGACCGGCCCACAAGCGGATATGTATTCGTTGGGAGTCATTTTGTATGAAATGGTCACCGGGCGCAGGCCATATACAGCCGATACCCCGGGCGGCGTCTTCCTGATGCAGGTGACCGAGCCGGTGCTTTTTCCGCGTGAGATCGTGCCGCACCTGCCTGAATCAGTGGAGCGATTTTTGCTCAAGGTGTTGTCTCGTGAACCTGCCAATCGCTATGCCAGCCTGACGGAATTCATCAAAGAGATCGAAAATTTATTAAGCAATGCGGAGACGAAGATACCGATCCGTATGGGCGATTCTGCCGCAGAATCGCCCGATCAACTATCGGATAAGAAAGACGCGTCTTCTTCGACCCGAAAGCTGCCTCCGTTTAATTGGAAGATCGCCACTTTGGGTGGAGTCGCTGCGGTGGTCGTCATCGCCCTGGTCATTGCTTTTATGATGAGACCCGATCCTTTGGCCGCCGAGATAACGGATTCACAAAATGCGCAGATGGTGCTGGTGCCTGAGGGTGATTTCGTAATGGGTAGTGATAACGGCGATGACGATGAAAGACCCGTTCACACTGTGTATCTGGATGAGTTTTATATTGATAAATACGAGGTCACCAATTCAGATTATAAGATTTGCGTGACCGATGGCAACTGTAAGCCGCCGCAGGATGTAACGAATTACGATAACCCGGAGTATAAGGATCATCCTGTGGTGTATGTGGATTGGGAGATGGCCAATACTTACTGCGAATGGCGCGATGCTCAACTGCCCACCGAAGCACAATGGGAAAAGGCAGCGCGCGGCATCGATGCGCGGACCTACCCGTGGGGTGAGGGGATCGATTGCAATCAGGCGAATTATTTGAATTGCGTCGGCGATACCCAGCCTTTCAACAATTATGCGGGCAGTCTCAGCCCATACGGCGCATACAATATGGCGGGCAATGTTTGGGAATGGGTGGCCGATTGGTATTCCCCAACATACGATGCTTCAGAAACGGATAACCCTTCCGGAGCCGACACGGGAGATCGCCGTGTACTGCGCGGCGGCGGTTGGAATCAGCATGAGTACCTGCTCCGTACCAGCGCCCGCCTCGGCGTCAAACCCACCGATGTCTTTTTGAGTTTCGGTTTTCGCTGTGCAAGTGATGGGCCGTAGCAGTCAGTATCGGAAATTATCCGTTGACATTTGAGAATGACACATGAGTAAAAAGACAACCGTCATTGGAGCCATTGTGCTGTTGGCGGTTGTCATGCTTTTTTGGAGAGATGATATTGATCGGGGAATTACAGGGAATCCAGATTTTCAAAATTTGTCATCGCCATCACCCCTCGTATCAGATATAGAAGCCGAATTGCCAGTTGAGACCACAGACACAAAAGGGGTTTCCATGCGCCTTGTGCCTGCGGGGATTTTTATAATGGGGAGTGGCGACAACTCGCATACCATATCCCTTGACGCATTTTATATGGATAAATATGAGGTAACCAATGCGCTTTACGAAAGCTGTGTGCTGGCGGGCGTATGCGTCCCTCCGCATTATCCTCGATCGGATTTTCGCTCCAGTTATTATGGCAATTCCCAGTACGATAATTTTCCAGTGATCTACGTGGATTGGTACATGGCACAGACATATTGTGGAATGTGGCGTGGAGCGCGCCTGCCCACGGAAGCGGAATGGGAAAAAGCCGCCCGTGGCACAGATGCACGGACCTATCCATGGGGAGAGGGGATCAGTTGCGATCAAGCCAATTACGATGGTGATCCCGATTATGATGTCTTTTGCACAGGAGAAACTTCAGAAGTAGGTCATTATGAAAGCGGACAAAGCCCCTACGGCCTGTATGACATGGCGGGAAATGTTTTCGAATGGACGAGCAGTTTGAATAAGCCTTATCCTTACGATGCAACGGATGGACGGGAGGATTTGACAAGAGGCGGCAGCCGGGTGATCCGCGGCGGTGCGTGGAGTGAAGGGCCGAACGATCAAAGAACCTTCTATCGCAGTTGGATCGGTCCCGATCTGTCTGAAAGTGCGATCGGGTTTCGTTGTGCCATTTCGGTTTAATAAAGTAGAAAAGCCAGCCCCGTAGCGGACTGGCTTTTCGTTTACGCTTTCGTTAGATTTACAATGCGTTTGTTTTCGGTCGTATAATTTCAAAGCCGGGAAATCGAACCAAAACTCTTCGTAGACCGCTGCGCCTGGCTCGACAGGGCCAAATTCCTCCCGGGGCGGGATTAGGAAATGGAAATTCACAAAGCTCTGTATCCTTGATTTTCAAGAAACAATTCAGGAGAAAACAATGAAGCACTTATCTGTGATCTTATTCATCGTGCTCGCAACTGTATCTTGTTCCAACCTTGCACCTGCTGTTGCAATTAATACTGAAACGGCCACTGCTGTTTCCCCAGTGTCTACTTCTCTGCCAAACGTTCCGCTGACTCCTGAATTTCCAGTTCAGGATGGGGGAACCGTAAACCCTGGTGATTCTGTGATTTCGAAAGACAATCTTCCTCAATTGACAGAATTGGCTGTGTGGGGAAAAGGATTTGTAACAAAAGTTGACTGGTCTGATGATGGCAGCCAATTTTCTGTGGATACATCTTTGGGACGAAATGTTTATGAATATGCTTCGCTCCAGCGTGTTGAAGATGGGAGTGCGCTTTTTACAGAGGATAAGGCGAAAATATATTTCAATGTGGAAGACTCAGGCCTCAGTGTAGATGAATTTGGACGCCAAAAAAGGCAATTTTTAGTTCGTGTGATCAGCGCTGTCGACAGCAGCGAGATCGGTTCTTTTTATGTCGATAGACTCGACTGGATATCTGTTGAGTCTCTTTCTGAAAGAAACACAATTGTTGTTAAGTCTGGAACGGACGTGGAACTACGTGATGGAACATCCTATGAAATTCTTGCCGCCTTTGGCGGGGTGGCTTATACCTATGATGTCGCGGAAGATGGCAGCTATTCCTTTGCCGGTGATTATTATTCTGCTTTGGATGTCTCGAAAGATCAAAAGATTGCGGCGACAGGACAATTCGATGGAAAAATCATTTTAAGGAGTGGAGAGGGATTTTCCGATACCCTGACCTTGGAAACGGAAGGCCCGGTTCGTTTCCTTTCATTTTCACCTGATGGAACCAGACTGCTTGTTGAAAGTAATGGAAGGATATCCATTTGGGATGTTTTGAGCGGCAAGGTGATCAGTACGCTTCCGGATACTTTTATATCAGGTGATTTCTTTTACGACCAATATCGTTTCGGGACAGATGCGGGATTGGGCGTAGCTGTGAAGGAAAACAAAATAGCCTACACCAATAAAAATATAGTATTTATTGTTGACTTGCTTGATGGAAAGAGGGTCAATTTTATTAACGGAAAGGCGGGCAGCCTTCTTGATAAACAGGAAGATGGGAAATATGGGCATCCTGATTACCAGCCCGTCACCAATGTGTTTTTCTCTGCTGACGGACAATCCTTGATAACTGTACTTGAGGGCCGTACTTATGTGTGGGATATTTCCGATAACAGGAATCAATTCATAAAGAGCATGGCTCAGGTGGATGAAAAGGAACTCTATGGATTGGTGTCTGTTTACTCTGCGTCTGATCATTTACTGTTGGTCGGTAATGCTTTCAGCAGTTTTGTCAGGGTTTGGAATGCAGACGACGGAACCGCCCTGCCCAGTATCAAGGTTTGGGCGCCTAACTCCAATCCATTTCAACCTGATGGCACACACAGCCTGACTATTTCGCCCGATGGGAAATTTGTTTTCTCGTGGTCTGGGCTTGAAGGGGTTGCCAGTCTGTGGGAGATCCAAACACAGAAAAGTGTAATGACAATAAAGATCCCTGCCTCGGAATATTCACAATATAAACCGGGCTTTTTCCCCGTGGCGATTTCCCCTGATAACAGCAAAATACTGTTCACGTATTCTTTGAATCCGGATGCTCGTGTTGCCACCGTATACTCGATTCCAGACGGAAAAGAACTTTATAGAATATCAGAATATTATGCGGCCTTCTCTCCGGACAGTTCAATGATCGCCGCATCGGTGGGTGACAACGTGATCAGGTTCTATGACTCTGAAACGGGCGAACAGATCGGCGAAGTGAACGGCAAATACCCAAATAAAAACGGATTTCAACTGTTGTATTTTTCTGAGGATGGAAAGAGTTTGATTGCGGTTTCAACGAATGGCACGATTAGTGTGTGGGGAATCCCGTAGGCGCGGATTAAATATCCTCGAAATAGAACCAACTCCCGCCGCCGCATGAAGCGCAAATCCAGCAATGGACGATAGGCCAAGATCAACGGTCTATCGTCTTTTCATTTACGCTCTCACCAGGTTGACTCGCATCTCATCCCACATTCTGAACGCAGGCATTGATCTCGAATATCCGTCACCTGTGCCATGAAACATTGGGATAGAGGATGGATAGGGGATGGATATAGGATCAGAGGACTGTTTCACGCTTTGTCAGACAAGTTGAGGTGACAAAAAAGCCAGCCCCGCAGCGGACTGGCTTTTCATTTACGCTCTCACCAAGTTGACTGGCATCTCATCCCACGTTCTGCCTTCAAGGACTCTGCCTGCTTTCTTCTTTTGCACGCCGCCCCATTGTTTAAAGAAAAATGGGACTTTTAGCCCGCAGGCATTGATCACGAATATCCGTCACCCACACTGGGTCAAGCGGACGTGCCCCTGGCTCAGATTCGCCGCCCAAAAAACAAGGCATCACTCATTTTCGGTTGTATAATTTGTTCACAAGAGAAAGCAGGTAACTTATGACCACATTTACCATTACATTACCCGATGAACGAGTGAAGAAACTGCAAGAACTTGCAGAACGTTTTCGCATTGCCCCTGAAGAATTAGTACGCGCCAGTTTGGAAGAATTATTGACCCGTCCGCTGGACGATTTTCAAAAAGTAGTGGAACGGGTTTTGACCAAAAACGCAGAGTTATACAAACGGCTGGCATAAATGCGGTACTTGACGGTGGGAGAAGTATTAGAAATTTACAGCCAAGTGATGAGGCAATCAGGCGGCGGAGTGGGAATTCGTGATCTCGGCGCGTTGGAATCGGCAGTTGCCCAACCGCGCATGACTTTTAACGGTGACGAGTTATATCCAACGATTGTGGAAAAAGCCTCTGCGCTTGGATTTTCCTTGATTCAAAATCATCCATTTATTGACGGTAATAAACGCGCAGGTCATGCCGCAATGGAATCTTTTCTCATGTTCAACAGTTATGAAATATCCGCAAACGTGGATGAACAAGTTGACCTTATTCTTGGTGTTGCTTCTGGGAAAATTGACCGAAATACTTTTACTGAATGGCTAAAAAATCACGTTGTTGACCTGTCCTAAGTTTCATCCTTCATCCTTATGGACAAACGCCCCCTCAAAGTCTTTCTCTGCCATATCATGCCCGTAGGGTACGCCCACGCGGACCGTGACCCCGTCCCACAAGGGGATGATATGCGCGGACTTTACGCCCGCCTAACCCAAGACGGCGTGGACCGCTACGCGTGGCTCGACAAAGCCAATCTCCTCCCAGGGCAGGATTGGGAATTAGGAATCCGCGGATTACCTTGAAGAATAATGTTTGTTAGGAGACCGCTATGAAACAGTTCAATGTGGTACTTTTTTTCATCATCGTTTTAGCGAGTTGTGCGCCATCGGAAGGTGCGATCCAGACGGCAATTTCGAGAACGCAAACAGCACTTCCAACATTAACTGTTACTCCATCCAAAACAAGTGAGCCAAGTCAAACGCCAACGAAGTCGCCTCCAATTCCCACAAAAACTGAAATTCCAACTTTGACTCCGACTTTTACAGCCATTCCTTTGGACAACATTCTTTTACAGGAAGATTTTGAAGATAATAAAGCTGATGGATGGTTCTCCTGGCAAGCGGGCATGAGAAAGGCAAAAGGACCTAATTGGACTATAGTGCAAGAACCAGAAGGAAATTATTATGCTTCAGCCTCTGGGCTTACAAATCCTCCAGATATCTGGTATGTTAACAACCAAACTTTAAGCTGGGTTGATTATGCAGTTGAAGCTCGAATCAGA
>NZ_JADJKT010000015.1:0-33011 GCF_016705895.1 Candidatus Villigracilis affinis
GACCCCTGCCGATGGCGATTTCTGGGAATTCACCCTGGTATTCGATAGCACCGACACCTGCGGTGTTTCCGCTCCTGCCAACCCCGCCGATGCCGATAACTACCTCTCCTGGTCCTTTGTGGACGGACGAACTCTCGATGGTTTCGGCGCCGCTCCCCAGGACGACCACACTGTTGCTGGCGACGAAGTAGCCTGCAATAGCTTCGAATACTGGGCAGTTGCCACTGATTCCTTCGGCCTGACCACCAACGACCCGTACGCTGGCTTCGGTTCCTGGAACGCTCAGATTACCGGCACCTTCGCCACCCCCGCTCCGATCGGCCCTGAAGATCAGATCCTCGAATGGGGCTTCACCTTCCCCTCCACCGCCTCTGGCGTTTGGAACTTCAACATCAACCCCGAAGATGCGGCTGGCAACATGTACGATCCCACTTTGGCAGCTCCCTACACCTTCCGCAATTCCGCAATTGACGCTTCCGAAATGGAAGACTGCGTTGACTTCAGCGACACCGCTGGCCACGCGAATGAACTGTACATCCGCTACCTGGCCGACCTCGGCCTGATCAGCGGCTTCGCTGATGGCACCTTCGGCGCCGATGCCACCCTCACCCGCGCTGAAGCCTCTGCCCTCATCGAGATCTCCAACGGTTACGATGACACCACCCTCCCCACCTCCGCTCCTGCTGGTTGTGACTTCACCGATGTCGCCGCTTCCGACTGGTTCGCTGGTTGGGTCTGGCAGGCTTGTGATGACGGCTTCATGAACGGTGTGGGCGGCGGCTTGTTCGACCCGAACAACCTGCTCACCCGCGGCCAGATCGTCACCATCCTCAACAACGTAGTGGATGGCGGCGGCGCTGCTGTCACCCCTGGTTCATACTTATGGAGTGGCTTGCTGTGGGGCGCGTTCTTTGATGGTGCCCCTGAGTTCCTGACCTCTGCATGGACCGACGTTTCCATCGGCGCCTTCTATGCCGAACCGGTCGTCGAAGCCTACAGCTGGGGCATTGCCGAAGGCACCTCAGACACGACCTTCTCCCCGGATCAGCCTGTGACCCGCGGTGAATTCGCCAAGATGCTCTATCGCGCCTTGAGCTACTACTACGGTCCTTTCTAAAGTAATTTAGTTCGAAAATAGCAATATCTGGAGCGGACCCATCCCGGGTCCGCTCCTCTTTTTTATAGGTAGGGGGAGGAAAAAATGCCGTTTTTAGGGTGAATTTCCACCAAAATCGGAGTTTTTGATCAACTTTCAAATCTGCAAGGTTTTACCGGTCTCTTTTTAGGGTCTCATCCGTTAATACAATTAGATGCACTTACTCCGAAATGAGTAAGTGCGCGAATCCAACTCTTTATATCTATAGGAGAAACAAATTAATGAGTAAGAAAATCTTCACCGTATTGCTGCTGGCCGTGTTCATGCTGGCCCAGTTCAGCATTGCCTCCGCGGTCGCCGTAACCGGCGACGCTTCCATCACCGCCATCCCCGATTTTTCGAGTGGCACTGATGTAGACCTCGATTGGGCCGCGACCGGCATGGCCGCTGGCACCAAGAACATCCTGGTTTGGGGTCGTGAATATGCAGCGGTTCCCGTTGCCTACGACCCGGCCGACTGCCAGCTCATCGCCACCATCATTGGTACCAGCGATGCGAGCGGCACCTTCACCTATGATTTCACCACCACTGCCAACCTCAATGCGTTGGCCACCGGTGATCAGGTTGAATTCACGCTCAGCGTGGATGACCAGACCTGCGCCACTGCCGATGTCCCCGCGATTGACTCCGTCATGGGTGTCAACTACGTGGATGCTACCGGCCCCGTGTTCTTCTATGGCAATCCGCCTTCCACAGCGCTTGTCGCTGCTTCGCTCGACACTGCCGCCTGCAATACCTTCGAGTATTGGGCTCTTGCCCGCGATGCGAGCTTCGTTTCCCTCGACATTGCCTACTCTGGCTTTGGTTCCTGGAACCCGCAGGTGACCGGTACCTTCGCGCCTCCCGCTCCGATGGGACCGACCTCCTCCCTGCTCTCCTGGACGTTTGCCTTCCCCGCTACTGCAACCGGCCCATGGACTGCTTCCATCTCTCCTGAAGACATGGCCGGTAATGTCAGTGGCCCGGGCGTCTTGCGCAATGCTGTGAACGTGGTTCCTGCTGAATTGGAAGACTGCGCAACCTTCAGCGATATCGCTGGTCATGAAGACGAAGTGTATGTCCGCTACCTGGCCACCCTCGGCCTGATCAGCGGCTTCGCCGATGGCACCTTCGGCCCCGATAATACCCTCACCCGCGCTGAAGCCTCTGCCCTCATCGAGATCTCCAATGGTTACGATGACACCATGCTCCCCACCTCGGCTCCTGCTGGTTGTGACTTCACCGACGTGGCTGCCTCCGACTGGTTCTCCGGTTGGGTCTGGCAGGCTTGTGATGACGGCCTCATGAACGGCGTAGGCGGCGGCTTGTTCGACCCGAACAACCTGCTCACCCGTGGTCAGGTCGTCACCATCCTCAACAATGTGGCCACCTCCTACTTCGTCAACCCGGCCCTCTTCGGTGGTTTTATCGACACCCCCAACGTCTTGTTGCTTCAATTCCCCACTCCCGCCTATCCTTACGGTGGTTATGGCTTCCGCACAGCTGCCTGGACTGATGTTTCCGTCGGCGCGTTCTACGCCACCCCGGTACAGAAGGCTTACGGCTGGGGCATTGCTGAAGGTACTTCCGACACCACCTTCTCGCCCGATCAGGCTGCAACCCGCGGCGAATTCGCCAAGATGCTCTACCGCGCTCTCAGCCGCGAATTCTAATTTTCTAAACCTGTCTGTATAAATTGACGTTCTGGAGCGGACCCATCCCGGGTCCGCTCCTCTTTTTATAGGTAGGGGAGGAAAAAATGCCGTTTTTAGGGTGAATTTCCACCAAAATCGGAGTTTTTGATCAACTTTCAAATCTGCAAGGTTTTACCGGTCTCTTTTTAGGGTCTCATCCGTTAAGATAATTAGATGCATTTACTCCGAATTGAGTAAGTGTACAAATCCAACTCTTTATATCTATAGGAGAAACAAATTAATGAGTAAGAAAATCTTCACCGTATTGCTGCTGGCCGTGTTCATGCTGGCCCAGTTCAGCATTGCCTCCGCTGTCGCCGTAACGGGCGATGCCTCCATCACCGCCATCCCCGATTTTTCGAGTGGCACTGATGTGGACCTCGATTGGGCTGCGACCGGCATGGCCGCTGGCACCAAGAACATTCTGGTTTGGGGTCGTGAATATGCAGCGGTTCCCGTTGCCTACGACCCGGCCGACTGCCAGCTGATCGCCACCATCATTGGTACCAGCGATGCGAGCGGCACCTTCACCTACGATTTCACCACCACCGCCAACCTCAATGCGTTGACCACCGGTGATCAGGTTGAATTCACCCTCAGCGTGGATGACCAGACCTGCGCCACCGCCGATGTCCCCGCGATTGACTCCGTCATGGGCGTCAACTACGTGGATGCTTCCGCTCCTTTTTACATTCAGGGCAATCCCCCCTCAACAGCGGCTGTCGCTCCTTCCCTCGACACCGCCGCCTGCAATACCTTCGAGTATTGGGCGCTTGGTCGTGATGCCAGCCTGATTGCCACCACTGAAGCCTACTCTGGCTTTGGTTCCTGGAATCCCCAGGTGACCGGTACCTTCGCGCCTCCCGCTCCGATGGGACCGACCTCCTCCCTGCTCTCCTGGACATTTGCCTTCCCTGCTACCGCCACTGGTGCTTGGAGCGCCTCCATTGCTCCTGAGGATGCTGCTGGCAATATCAACCCGGTAGATTACTACCGCAACGGGGTTGCAGTGGTTCCTGCCGAATTGGAAGACTGCGCCACCTTCAGCGACATCAGCGGCTCTGACTACGAGACCTATGTCCGCTACCTGGCCTCCCTCGGCCTGATCAGCGGCTTCGCCGATGGCACCTTCGGCCCCGATAACACCCTCACCCGCGCTGAAGCCTCTGCCCTCATCGAAATCTCCAACGGTTACGATGACACCATGCTCCCCACCTCGGCTCCTGCTGGTTGTGACTTCACCGATGTGGCTGCCACCGACTGGTTCGCTGGTTGGGTCTGGCAGGCTTGTGATGACGGCCTCATGAACGGCGTTGGCGGCGGCTTGTTCGACCCGAACAACCTGCTCACCCGCGGTCAGATCGTCACCATCCTCAACAATGTGGCCACCTCCTACTTCGCCACCCCGGCCCTCTTCGGTGGTTATATTGCCACCAACAATATTCTCTTGAACACATTCTTCATCGGTGCTTATCCTGTGGGCTATGGCTTCCGCCAGGCTGCCTGGACCGATGTTTCCGTCGGTGCTTTCTACGCCACCCCGGTGCAGAAGGCTTATGGTTGGGGTGTTGCTGAAGGTACCTCCGACACCACCTTCTCGCCCGATCAGGCTGCAACCCGCGGCGAATTCGCCAAGATGCTCTACCGCGCTTTGAGCATTATTAACTAATCGCTCTTTGCACGTGCAAGTTGAATACCTGGAGCGGACCCGATATCGGGTCCGCTCCTTCTTTTTTTGTGGATCAAGCCTCGGGTTGTCAAGAAACGGAAGTAATTTCAAAAGTTGCAATGGTTTGCCGGTCTCTTTTTTGGGTTTCATCCGTTAAGATATATAGATATACCTGATCTGTTTTGACAGGTAATAAAAACACATCTTTTATTTATAGGAGAAACGATAATGAGCAAGAAAGTATTTACCGTATTGCTGCTGGTTGTGTTCATGCTGGCCCAGTTCAGCATTGCCTCCGCCGTTGCCGTAACCGGCGACGCTTCCATCACCGCCATCCCCGATTTTTCGAGCGGCACAAGTGTGGACCTCGATTGGGCTGCGACCGGCATGGCCGCTGGCACCAAGAACATCCTGGTTTGGGGTCGTGAATATGCAGCGGTTCCCGTCGCCTACGACCCGAACGACTGCCAGCTGATCGCCACCATTATCGGCACCAGCGATGCGAGCGGCACTTTCACCTATGATTTCACCACCACCGCCAACCTCAACGCGTTGGCCACCGGTGATCAGGTTGAATTCACCCTCAGCGTGGACGACCAGACCTGCGCCACCGCCGATGTCCCCGCGATTGACTCCGTCATGGGCGTCAACTACGTGGATGCTACCGCTCCAACTTACTATCAGGGCCATCCCCCCTCAACAGCGGCTGTCGCTCCTTCCCTCGACACCGCTGCCTGCAATACCTTCGAGTATTGGGCGCTTGCCCGTGATGCTAGTATAGTTTTTGCTGATGAAGCCTACTCTGGCTTTGGTTCCTGGAACCCACAGGTGACCGGTACCTTCGCGCCTCCCGCTCCAATGGGACCGACCTCCTCCCTGCTCTCCTGGACGTTTGCTTTCCCTGCCACCGCCACCGGTGCTTGGACTGCAACCATTCAACCTGAGGATATGGCTGGCAATATGTGGCCTGGTGTGGATCACTTCCGCAACGCTGTGAACGTGGTTCCTGCCGAATTGGAAGACTGCGCTGACTTCAGCGATGTAGCTGGAAACGACAACGAAGTGTATATCCGTTACCTGGCCTCCCTTGGCCTGATCAGCGGCTTCGCCGATGGCTCCTTCGGCCCTGACAGCACCCTCACCCGCGCCGAAGCGGCCACCCTCATCGAGATCTCCAACGGTTACGATGACACCATGCTCCCCACCTCGGCTCCCGCTGGCTGTGACTTCACCGACGTGGCTGCTTCTGATTGGTTCGCAGGCTGGGTCTGGCAGGCTTGTGATGATGGCCTCATGAACGGCGTGGGTGGCGGCTTGTTCGACCCGAACAACCTGCTCACCCGTGGTCAGGTCGTCACCATCCTCAACAATGTGGCCACCTCCTACTTCGCCAACCCGGTCCCCTTCGGTGGCTACATTGATACCAGCAATGTTCTCTTGAGCACGTTCTTCCTCCCTGCCTATCCTTACGGTGGTTACGGCTACCGCACCGCCGCCTGGACCGATGTTTCCGTCGGCGCGTTCTATGCCGTTCCGGTACAGAAGGCCTACGGTTGGGGTGTTGCTGAAGGTACAAGCGACACCACCTTCTCGCCCGATCAGGCTGCCACCCGCGGCGAATTCGCCAAGATGCTCTACCGCGCTTTGAGCATTATTAGCTAAACGCTCTCCATACGCGTAAGTTGAAGTTCTGGAGCGGACCCGTTATCGGGTCCGCTCCTTCTTTTTTTGTGGATCAAGCCTCGGGTTGGCACGAAATGGGGGAATTTACCAAATTGGTCGGTTTTGCCGGTCTCTTTTTCGCATCTCATCCGTTTAATTAATATAGCGTGATACTAAATTACGCCTATTGAGTTGAGATCTTCAACTGGGGGCATTTGAGATGAATGTCAGCATTTCCTGAAAGGAGGTAGACCACTAGAAAAATGTGTATGTTTATTGATTTAATCAAAAAACTGACCCTTCAATTTAAGGAGATATACATCATGAGTAAGAAAGTATTTACCCTGTTATTGGTTGCCGTATTCGCGTTGGCGCAGTTCAGCGTCGCCTCCGCGGTTCAGGTAACCGCAGATGGCACTCTCGTCGGTCCCGACTTCATGCCCGCAGGCGCTGGCGCCACAGTCACTCTGGACTGGACCGCCACCGGCCTTCCCGCTGGCACGACCTATGTAGACATCTATGCCCGCTTAATGGGCGGCACCTATGCCATTGGCGAGTGCCAGAATGTGGCCGTGATCGTCGGCACCAGCAATGGCAGCGGCACCTTTGATTATGTGTTCACCGGCGTTCCTGCCGATGGCGAGTATTGGGAATTCCTGATCGCGTTCGACGATACGGCTTCCTGCACCACCCTGCCTGCCGACCCCGCAGTTGCCGATAACTTCATGGCTTCCTCCTATGTAGATGGGCACTTCCTTGATGGCTTCGGCGCCATTCCTCCGAACGATGGCACGATCCTCACTCCTGTGGCCTGTAACACCTTCGAGTACTGGGCGATTGCCACAGACACCCTGGGTCTCGCTCCCGCCGAACCCTATGCTGGCTTCGGTGCCTGGAATCCGCAGATCACGGGAACCTTTGCTCCCGCCCCGATCGGCCCTGAAAATGAACTGCTCTCCTGGGTTTTCACCCTTCCTGCTACTGCGGCTGGTACCTGGACCTTCTCGATCAGCCCTGAAGATGCCGCTGGCAATAACGCCTGGACCCCGATCCCCTACTACTTCCGCTTCCCAACAGCGATTGCTCCTGCTGAACTGGAAGACTGCGCCACCTTCACCGATATTAGCGGCCACGCAAGTGAGACCTATGTGCGCTACCTGGCAACCCTTGGCCTGATCAGCGGCTTTGCCGATGGCACCTTCGGCCCCGATACCACGCTCACCCGTGCTGAAGCTTCCACCCTCATCGAGATCTCCAATGGCTACGATGACACCATGCTGCCGACCTCGGCTCCTGCTGGCTGTGACTTCACCGATGTGGCTGCCTCTGACTGGTTCGCCGGTTGGGTCTGGCAGGCTTGTGATGATGGTTATATGAATGGCATCGGCGGCGGCTTGTTCGACCCGAACAACCTGCTCACCCGCGGCCAGATCGTCACCATTATCAATAACGCCTACAACGTCGGTGGTACCGGCGGCTTCCTGGCTGCTCCATTCTCTGTTCTTAATTTTGAGTGGACCAATATCTACCGCGAAGCTGCCTGGAGTGACGTCTCCGTCGGCGCGTTCTATGCTGTGCCTGTTGTCAATGCCTATGGTGTAGGCGTTGCTGAAGGCACCTCCGCGACCACCTTCTCCCCGGATCAGCCTGTGACCCGTGGCGAATTCGCGCAGATGCTTTACCGTGCTCTGAGCCTTTACTTCGGTGGTTTCTAAAGCGATTTAGTTCGAAAACAGTAAGTTTTGGAGCGGACCCATCCCGGGTCCGCTCCTCTTTTTTGTGGATCAAGCCTCGGGTTGGCACGAAATGGGGGAATTTACCAAATTGGTCGGTTTTGCCGGTCTCTTTTTCGCCTCTCATCCGTTTAATTAATATAGCGTAATACTACTAAATTACGCCTATTGAGTTGAGATCCTCAACTGGGGGCATTTGAGATGAATTTCGAGCATTTCCTGAAAGGAGGTAGACCTTTAGAAAAATGTGGATGTTTATGGATCTAATCAAAAACCATGTCCCTCAAATAAGTAAGGAGTTAAACATAATGAGTAAGAAAGTATTTACCCTGTTATTGGTTGCCGTATTCGTGTTGGCGCAGTTCAGTGTCGCCTCTGCAGTTCAGGTAGCCGCAGATGGCACCCTCGTCGGTCCTGACTTCATGCCCGCAGGCGCTGGCGCCACAGTCACTCTGGACTGGACCGCCACCGGCCTTCCCGCTGGCACGACCTATGTAGACATCTATGCCCGCTTAATGGGCGGCACCTATGCCATTGGCGAGTGCCAGAATGTAGCCGTGATCGTCGGTACTAGCAATGGCAGCGGCACCTTCGATTATGTGTTCACCGGCGTTCCCGCCGATGGCGAGTATTGGGAGTTCCTGATCGCGTTCGACGATGCGGCTTCCTGCACCACTCTGCCAGCCGACCCCGCAGTTGCTGATAATTTCATGGCCTCCTCCTATGTGGATGGGTGGTATCTCGACGGCTTTGGCGCTATTCTTCCCAACGATGGCACGATCGTCACTGAGTCGGTTTGTGACACCTTCGAATACTGGGCGATTGCGAGCGATACCTATGGCCTCGCTCCCGCCGAACCCTACTCTGGCTTTGGCGCCTGGAACCCGCAGACAACCGGGACCTTTGCTCCCGCCCCAATCGGCCCTGAGACCTCAATGTTTAAATGGCAGGTCACCATGCCTGCCACCGCAAGCGGCACTTGGACCTTCTCGATCAGTCCTGAGGATGCGGCTGGTAACAACGCTTGGACTCCGGTTCCCTATTACTTCCGCACACCTTCCGCAATTACCCCGGCTGAATTGACCGAATGCGAAACGTTCAGCGACATCAGCGGCCATGCGGATGAAGTGTACGTGCGCTACCTGGCGACCCTTGGCCTGATCAGCGGCTTCGCCGATGGTTCCTTCGGCCCCGATAGCACCCTCACCCGCGCTGAAGCCTCCACCCTCATCGAGATCTCCAACGGTTACGATGACACCATGCTCCCCACTTCCGCTCCCGCTGGCTGTGACTTCACCGATGTCGCCGCCACCGACTGGTTCTCCGGTTGGGTCTGGCAGGCTTGTGCGGATGGTTACATGAACGGCATTGGCGGCGGTTTGTTCGACCCGAACAACCTGCTCACCCGTGGTCAGATCGTGACCATCCTCAACAACGTCTACAATACGGGCTCCACAGGTGGCTTCTTCAACTATGTTGATAACCTGCTCTTTATTGAGTGGACCAATATCTACCGCGAAGCGGCGTGGACTGACGTTTCTGTTGGCGCATTCTATGCCTACCCGGTGATCTACTCCTATGGTATCGGTGTTGCCGATGGCACCTCTGACACCACCTTCTCCCCGGATCAGCCTGTGACCCGTGGCGAATTTGCTCAAATGCTCTATCGCGCCTTGAGCGACTGGGAAGGCGGCCTCTAAGACTATTCTGTAATCCAGATTTTTTGGAGCGGACCCAACCCGGGTCCGCTCCTCTTTTTTTGTATGGCAGTCCTCGGGTTCGCGGGGAAACGGGGTAATTTCAAAAACTGCAATAGTTTGCCGGTCTCTTTTTGGGGTTTTATCCGTTAAGTAATTAGACATATCTGTTCTGGTTTAAGCAGGTGTGCAAAAACCATCTTCAAAGGAGAAAAGCAATGAGAAAGAAAGTATTTACCCTGTTGTTGCTGACTGTGTTCATGCTCGCCCAGTTCAGCACCGCCTCCGCCGTCGCCGTAGCTGGTGACGCCTCCATCACCGCCATCCCCGATTTTTCGAGCGGCACGGGTGTGGACCTTGATTGGGCCGCGACCGGTATGGCCGCTGGCACCAAGAACATTCTGGTTTGGGCTCGTGTTTATGCAGCGGTTCCCGTTGCGTACGACCCAGCCGACTGCCAGTTGATCGCCACCATCATTGGCACCAGCGATGCGAGCGGCACCTTCGCCTTTGATTTCACCACCACCGCCAACCTCAACGCGCTTGGCACCGGTGACCAGGTTGAATTCACCCTCAGCGTGGATGACCAGACCTGCGCCACTGCCGACGTCCCCGCGATCGACTCCGTCATGGCTGTCAACTATGTCGATAGCGACGATCCTTATGGCTTCCGTGGCTCCCCCCCGGATGTCGATGTCACCACCCCGGCTGTTATCGAGGATAACCGCGTTGCTTGTAATACCTTCGAACTGTGGGGTGTTGCGGGAGATGATGATGTTATCCCCGATGCCTATTCCGGCGTTGGCCCCTGGAACCCCTCTGTGACGGGCACCTTTGCTGTCCCCGCCCCGATTGGCGCGGATGACGAAGTGTTCTCGTGGGTGTTCAGCTTCCCCTCCACCGCCAGCGGCGCCTGGTCCATGTCCATCGACCCTGAAGACGCGATTGGAAATACAGACGGCTTTGCTGATTACTACCGCGACGGCACCCTGCTTACGACCGTGGATGCGGCTGAATTGGCTGATTGTGAAACCTTCAGCGACATCAGCGGCCATGAGGATGAAGTGTACGTGCGCTACCTGGCCTCCCTCGGCCTGATCAGCGGCTTCGCCGATGGCACCTTCGGCCCCGACAACACCCTCACCCGTGCAGAGGCTTCCGCCCTGTTCGAGAAGGCCAACGGCTACGATGACACCATGCTGCCTGCTACGGCTCCTGCTGGCTGTGAATTCACCGATGTCGCCGCCTCCGACTGGTTCGCCGGTTGGGTCTGGCAGGCCTGTGATGACGGCTTCATGAATGGCGTGGGCGGCGGCTTGTTCGACCCGAACAACCTGCTCACCCGTGGTCAGGTCGTCACCATCATCCACAACATTTGGTTGAATGGCGGCGGTACGGCTGGCTCCTATCTCGACTTTGCCGGTCCTTCCACCACACTTCAAGATGAGTGGAATAACTGGGGCGATACTCTTCGCCACGCCGCCTGGACCGACGTCTCTATTGGCGCGTTCTATGCCTACCCGGTGATCTACGCCTACGAAGTGGGTGTTGCCGATGGAACCAGCGCCACCACCTTCTCACCCGATCAGGCTGCCACCCGCGGCGAATTCGCCAAGATGCTCTACCGCGCTTTGAGCCGCACTGACAATCACTAATTCATAACCAAAAGATATTCTGGAGCGGACCCGGTACCGGGTCCGCTCTCTTTTTTTGTGCAGCAGGTTACAGGTCAAGATTGAAACGCTGCATGCTGAACAAAGGTCATGCCCTTACTTAATTCCCACTTATAGCGATTGACTTTGAGGTGACTAATCTATAAAATACAACTATTCAGATTGTCATCGTCTGAATCTTTGTAAAGCGGATGACATCCATTATTTTTATAAAGGAGAAAACATGAGCAAGAAAGTATTTACTGTTTTGCTATTGGCTGTGTTCATGCTGGCACAGTTCAGCATGGCTTCAGCCGCCACTGTGCCCGGTACCGGTTCCATCACCAGCATTCCGGGGCTGGCAAACAATGTCAGCGTTGATATTGGCTGGTCTGCCACGGGCATGGCTGGCCCCACCCAGAATGTATTGCTCTGGGGTAAAGATTCCAATGCACCGGCGTATCTGCCTGCGGATTGTCACGAAGTGGCGACCACCGTTGGCACAGCCAACGCTTCCGGTACCTATACTTATATGTTCGCTGGTGTGGGCAACGGAGATGTCATCGATTTCACCGTCACCATTGACAGTGCCATGTGCGCCGCTGCGACCGTACCCGCTGTTTCCGACGTGATGGATTTCACCACCATTGATGGTGTGGCTCCCTACGGATTTTTTGCAAATCCTCCTTCGCTCGAAAATGTCGCGAATTTCTACGATCAGCATGTTTCCTGCAATACATTTGAGTTGTGGGGCGTTGCTTCAGACAGAATTTACACCGATCCCGATCCCTATTCCGGCTTTGATTCCTGGAATACAGGTTCAACGGGTTCCTTCTCCTCACCAGCCCCACTCGGGCCGGATTACAGTGTGCTCTCCTGGGAAAATACCTTCCCGGCCACTGCCAATGGAAACTGGTCTTTCTATACCAATCCGTCTGACATGATCGGCAATGACTGGGGCGGCAACTATTACTGGCGCAGTGCTGTTGCGGTGACCCCCGATGAATTGGCCAACTGCGCCAATTTCACCGACACCGCCGGTCATGACACCGAAACCCAGGTGCGCTATCTCGCTGACCTTGGCTTGATCGCTGGTAACCCGGATGGCAGCTATGGCGTGAACAGCACCCTGACCCGCGCCGAGGCTTCTGCCCTGTTCGAAAAGGCGAATGGCTATACTCCCGCCATGCTGCCTGTCGCTCCGCCTTCCGCAGCTTGTACCTTTAGTGACGTTTCCGCCTCCGACTGGTTCGCTGGTTGGGTCTGGCAGGCCTGTGCTGACGGCTTCATGAACGGTTTGGGTGGCGGCTTGTTCGGCCCCGCCGACCTGCTCACCCGTGGTCAGATCGTCACCATCTTCAATAACATTGATGTGATGGGCGGCGGTGTGGCTGGCAGCTTCCTTGACGGCGGCGGTACATTCAATACCGTGCTCAACTTCGAGTGGAACAACTGGGGTGCTGGCTATCACCTGCGCCCGGCGGCCTTCTCGGATGTTCCCATAGGCGCCTTTTACACCAACCCGGTTCAGTATGCATTTGCGGTGGGTGTTGCCGATGGAACCAGTGCAACCACCTTCTCACCGGACCAGCCTGTGCTGCGTGGTGAGTTCGCCAAGATGCTCTATCGCGCTTTGAGCCGCGTGTAATAAAAATTTGTACCATCGGGCGGCCCCATTACCGGGGCCGCCCCTTTTTTAAATCGATGTGAAAATTATTGACTCGTAATTCGGAATGTTCTAAAATACAACCATTCAGACCGCCATTGTCTGAGGTTGGATATGACCGAATGGCATCCATATTATTCACAGGAGAGAAAATGAGCAAGAAGATATTTACGCTTTTGTTGTTGGCTGTGTTCATGCTGGCGCAGTTCAGCATCGCCTCAGCCGTGGCTGTGGCTGGTGATGCCTCGATCACCGCGCTGCCCGATTTTTCAAGCGGTGCCAATGTAGACCTTGACTGGGCTGCGACCGGCATGGCTGCTGGCACCAAGAACATCCTGGTATGGGGCAGGTTGAACGCCGCGGTTCCCGTAGCGTATGACTGGAATGATTGCCAGTTGATCGCTACCATCATTGGCACCAGTGATGCGAGCGGTACCTTCACCTACGATTACACCACCACCGTCAACCTGGCTGCGTTGAGCTCCGGCGATATCGTTGAGTTCACTCTCAGCGTGGACGATCAGACCTGTGCCACAGCCGACGTCCCCGCGATTGATTCCGTCATGGGATCCAATTACGTGGATGACGATGGGATGGACGGTGATTACTTCAACCCGCCCTCTCTGAACATCGCAGATTTCGATAGCACCCCGGTCTCCTGCAATACCTTCGAAATGTGGGCGGTTGTGTCTGATAAGACCACTGTTCCTGCCGGAGATGCGTACTCTGGCTTCGACTCTTGGAACCCCTCCACAACGGGCACTTTCGCGCCTGCCCCGATTGGTGCGGATGCTGCGCTGTTCTCGTGGGTGTTCACCTTCCCGTCCACTGCCAGCGGCGCATGGATTTTGGGCTTCAACCCGACCGATGCGGCCGGGAATGAGTGGAGTCTGTCCACCTTCCGTGATGGCGCTGCGCCTGTGAATGTAGTGGGTGCAGATGAGTTAGAAGACTGCGCCGACTTCAGCGACACCGCTGGTCATGCGTACGAAGTGTACATCCGCTACCTGGCCGACCTTGGCCTGATCAGCGGCTTCGCCGATGGCACCTTTGGCCCCGACAACAACCTGACCCGCGCCGAAGCGTCCACCTTGTTCGAAATCGCCAACGGCTACGACACGACCACCCTGCCGACCTCCGCTCCTGCTGGTTGTGACTTCACCGATGTATCTGCTTCCGACTGGTTCGCTGGTTGGGTCTGGCAGGCTTGTGCTGACGGCTTCATGAACGGTGTGGGTGGCGGCCTCTTCGACCCGAACAACCTGCTCACCCGCGGTCAGGTCGTGACCATCTTCAACAACATCTATGAAATGGGCGGCGGCACCGGCGATTATCTCGATTTCGCCAATGGCAACGCCCTCAGCCAGGATTGGACCGATTGGGAAAACCCGTACCTGCGCGAAGCCGCATGGACGGATGTTTCGGTTGGCGCGTACTACGCCATCCCCGTCCTGCGCGCTTATGGTATCGGCGTGGCTGAAGGCACCAGCGCCACCACCTTCTCGCCTGACCAGGCCGCAACCCGCGGTGAATTCGCCAAGATGCTCTACCGCGCCATCAGCCAGCAATAAAAAGATTTTTGTTCGAATGTAATTTGAGCGGACCCATACGGGTCCGCTCTTTTTATGGCAATTGACGCATCCCTCAATCAACTATAAAATGCTTCTGTCATGATCAAGATGGGAGTGTTTCTTTGAAGAAATTAAAAGTTGCTTTATATTGCCCCGATCACCATCTTTCCTATGATGGCAGCACCCCCGATAAACAGGGAGTGGGCGGCGGCGTCATGGTACGGATTCGCCTTGCGGCGGCGCTGGCAAAATTGGGGCATCAGGTCACGATGATCTGCAATTGTCCGCGCGCGGCGGTGTTCGATGGGGTGCAATATCTTCCGCTGGCACAGGTGCGGAGCATTGATGTGGATGTACTCATCCTTAGCAGCAGCGGCGGCGATCTGGATCTGCGCCCGGCCCTGGCTCTGGATATCAAAGCGAGTCTGCGCCTGATCTGGGTGCATGGCACGCCATTGCTTAAAGGGTTGCATGAGATTCCCTTTGATTTTGTCTGTTCGCCGAGCAATTTCATCCGCCAGTGGGCGATTCAGGAGTGGGGTGTTCCGCGCGAAAAGACATTCGTCAGCTATCACGGCGTGGACCCTGCCTTCCTTCAAGAGCCTGGCCTTTTCAACCGCAGGGAACGAAATCTTTTTAAATTGGTGTACGCGAGTCATCCATCGAAAGGATTGGATGCGGCGCTGGGCGTATTGAGAATTTTGCGCGCGCAGGATGCCCGTTTTGAATTGCATATCTACGGGGGCAACCGTCTCTGGGGTGGGGCCGAGCAGGCTCCAGCGCAGGAAGACGGCGTCTTTTATCATGGCATGGTCGGTCAGCGTGAATTGTCGCGTGAACTGCGCACCAGTCACATCGCTTTGAATCTTCAAGACCGTCTCGAACCCTTTGGCCTTTCCTTGATCGAAGCGATGGCTTCGGGCAATATCGTGGTCGCCAGCCCGATGGGCGCGTACCCGGAGATCGTCCGCGATGGGTACGATGGTTTCCTTGTGGAAGGGAATCACATGGCGGAGGAAACCTGGCAAAAGGTGGCGCAGATGGCGCTGACTTTGGTGAGTGCGCCCGATTTTTCGAGCACCATTCGTCACAATGCGCAAGCCGCTGTGCGGAATTGGGAAACGGTGGCGCGTACCTGGGTCGGTCATTGGGAATGGGCCATGCATACCTCTGAGCGGCGGATGTGGGCGGATCCCTGCCCGGACTGTGGCGGGCCTCAACTGCCTCTGGCAGACGGTTATCATTGCGCCTCGTGTGGTTTGTATCTCCGGAAAGGCTGAAAACTTTAATGCTGTATAGACTCTATCGAAAAGTTCTCGATCGTTATCAACAGAATCCCGATTCGTTATTCGCCCGCTTTGTGCGGATGGAGATCAACTGGCTGGTGAAGACTCTGCAAAGGCGCCAGCAATTTCATTTTCCCGCCCGGGCAACTGGCGGGTGGTGGTGGATCGAGCGTTTCCGCTTCGAGATTCTGATGCGTTGGTTGGAAGTCGAATCGGTGGAACGTGTTCGGAAAGTGGTCAAGCCTGGCATGACCGTGGTGGATATTGGGGCACACATCGGCTATTACACCCGCCTGCTCGCGGATTTGGTCGGCCCGACTGGGCGTGTGCTGGCTTTTGAGCCGAACCCCGAGAATTTCAGTGTGTTGCAAAAGAACATGTCTTTGCCGCGTTACAGACATGTGGAATTGTTTAACTATGCAGTCGGCGAGCAGGAAAGCATATTGCCTTTGTATGTGTCACCGGGCAACAGCAATCACAGTTTGATCGAAGGCTACACCAAGGCGGAAGGCGTCATCGAAGTGCGTTGTGTGGACCTTGATTCCTTTTTGCAGGAACGCGGTATCGAACAGGTCGGTTTTGTCAAAAGCGATACCGAAGGCGCCGAGCCGCTGGTCTTGAAAGGGATGCAGAATACCGCGGCGCGTTCTTCAAACCTGCACCTGCTCATGGAGTTGAATCCCACCGCCCTGCGCTGTGGACATGTGGAACCTGAGCAATTCCTCGAAAGCATTCGCAGCATGGGCTTCGAGATCGAAATGATCACCTCCGAGCTTTCGGCCAAAGAGAGTGATGCGAATATGCTGTGCAGTAAAGTGCTGAAGACACAATAACAATCTTTTGCGCTGTAGAGATACAAAGCCACAGGTTTTTTTCTCCGTGCCTCTGTGTCTCCGTGTTTTGCAAGATAAATCCCGGAGAAATAAAATGCTTCAACTTTTCAAAAGAACATCCATCATCCTGCTTGCCCTTATGCTTTTACTGGCCGCCCAACCCTTCACGGTGGCGCACGCTGCGCCGCCTGCGCCCATCGAGATCACCCTGTATCAGCCCGATGGCTTCGCATTTCAAGCCCTCGCCTGGGGCGACGAATGGTCGAACGGCATGGAGACTTTGGATGGTTACACCATTTTGAAAAACGAACAGAGTCAATATTGGGTGTATGCCGCTGAGCCAACCGCTGACAGTCTGCGCCCGTCGGCCTTGATCGTCGGCAGGGATGATCCCGCTGCAGCCGGTCTGCCTTTGCACATTCGCCCGAATGTGAATCGCCCTGCGGGCAGTCCGCCTGCGGGATTTCAACCCATTCCAGAAAGCAGTGTCAACGTAGGCACACAGCGGGTGTTGGTGCTTCTGGCGCAGTTCCAGAATCAACCGTCGATTGGCACCGATGCTGCTTATTGGAGTGACAAGGTCTTCGGTCCCGCCTTGAGCGTGAAAAAATATTACAAGGAAGTTTCCTACGGGCAGCTCAATCTGCTCCCTGTGGTCGAAAACTATGGCACATCCAGAGACGGCATTGTCGGCTGGATCACATTGCCGTACAACCATCCCAACTCCGGGCAAAATGTTTCCGATCACAACCGCCAGATCACACGCGATGCCATCCTGGCCTCGGCTCCGTATGTGGATTACACCGTCTACGACACAAACAATGATGGTTATATTTCGAATCGTGAATTGCACATCATCGTGGTCGTCGCTGGCTATGAAACAGCCTTCGCCAGCACCAGTTCCTGCAAGCCCGGCATTTGGGCGCACTACTGGGGCTTCGAAGGTGGGAAGGTCCCCGCGCCGGTGGTGTACGGAAAAACCATTGGTGAGATCAGCGCGGGCGGCGGATATGTGCAAGTGGGCGAGTGGCATTGCGCCGACCTGCCTGGGTTTACGCCCGGTTACCCCGCCACAATGGGCGTCATCGCGCATGAGTTCGGTCACAGTTTGAATCTGCCCGACCTGTACGATACGAGCGGCCGTTCATCGGGCATCGGCGTTTGGGGGCTGATGGGCATGGGCACATGGAATACGACTGGGACTCAGTTGGGTGACCTGCCCGCACATCACGACGCCTGGAGCAAATGGTACGAAGGCTGGACAACCCCGCTTCAGCTTCGCGGACTGGTAGCTGGTCAGCCGATCCCCAATGCAGAATCCAACCCGACAGTTTTCCAGCTTTTGGATAACCCGAATGGCTTGGATTGGAAATTCAACTCAAATTCAGGCACAGGCGAGTATTTTCTCGTGGAGAATCGCCAGCAGACCGGTTTTGACGCAGGCTTGCCCGGCTGTGGTTTGTTGATCTGGCACATTGACGAAAGTGTGCCTTTCGATAACTCAGCCAATGCGGGCAACCCGCGCAGGTTGGTGTATCTTGTGCAGGCCGATGGCTCCGATGAACTTGGCCGGGGCCGCGATACCGGCGATGCGGGCGACCCCTTCCCCGGGTCACGGTGGAATCAGGCCTTCTCCGCTTCTTCAAACCCGAACAGCAATTTATATAACGGCAGTCCGAGCAGCGCCAATGTGTTGAACATCAGCGGCTGTGCCAGCACCATGACCGCCGATTTCCTCACTCCCGGCGACGGCATCTTCGCAGATATCACCCCCGATTACTGGGCCGTGGATTCGATCGAGAAGCTGTATCAAAACGGCATCACCCAGGGCTGCGGAGTCTATCCGCTGATCTATTGTCCTGAAAGTTCAACCACCCGCGCTCAAATGGCGATCTTCCTGTTGCGCAGCAAACACGGCAGCAGTTATGTTCCGCCTGCCGCCACGGGTACGGCCTTCGCCGATGTCTCCGCCGATCATTGGGCCGCCGCATGGATCGAGCAACTCGTTGCCGAGGGCATCACCGCAGGCTGTGGCGATGGCAATTATTGCCCCGAAGCCGAAGTGACCCGCGCCCAAATGGCGGTCTTCCTGTTGCGAAGCAAATATGGCGGCAGTTACACACCGCCCGCGGCCACAGGCACCGCCTTCACCGATGTCCCCGCTGATTACTGGGCCGCCGCATGGATCGAGCAACTGGTCGCCGAAGGCATCACCGCTGGCTGCGGCAATGGCAACTACTGCCCCGAATCCGCTGTGACCCGCGCGCAGATGGCCGTATTTCTGGTGCGGACGTTTAATTTGCCGTAGAGAGCGTTGAGAAAATTAAGCGATTCTACACAAAGGAACATTATGGCAACAACAAAGAACAAATGCCTAAAATGTGATGGTGACATGGTCAGAGGATTTATTCTCGATTACGCAAACGGTGCGATTGTTGTCCCAAACTGGTATGAAGGTGTGCCCAAAAAATCCTTTTGGCAGAGAACTTCAGAACCAACCACCGAGGGAATTCCTGTCGTTGCATTCAGATGTTCAAACTGCGGGTTTATGGAATTCTATTCTCACAAAAAGCACAAAGCAAAATAAGGCTGCTGTTTGCCTCACCGCCGAGGACGGCGGTTCGAGCGTAGAAAATTAAGTTTGTTGTTTGCCTTTACTTCAGGTGGCAGTCACTTAGCAAGTGACTGCCACCTGTTTTATCATCATTGCCTCCTGCATGGAGTTCGATGATAATAGGCGGACATTTCCTGGAGAGGCAGTATAGACAGTGGATAAAAACAATAAAAAGACCATTCTGGTGGCAGGCTATTACGGATTTGGCAACGTCGGTGACGAGGCCATTCTCAGCGCCATCCTGACCGATTTGCGAAAACAACGCGAGGGACTTGAATTCATCGTCATCTCGTCGAACCCCGAAGAAACCGCCGCATCGCACAACGTCCGCTCGGTGCATTGGAAGGAGATCAACGCCTTGATGGATGCGGCCCGCGAATGCGACCTCATCATCCTCGGCGGCGGTGGCATTTTTCAGGATTATTGGGGCACCCCGGCAGGTACCCATTTAACCGAATTTCATTGGGGTATTTCGTATTACAGCAGCATCGGCCTGCTGGCTTCCCTGTTCGATAAACCCTTCATGATCTATTCCGTGGGCATTGGTCCGCTGTTGACCGATGAAGGCAAACGCTGGACGCGCCTCGCCTTTGAACTGGCCGATGCCGCCACAGTGCGCGATGTCGAATCAAGGGATTTGCTGGCTTCGCTGGGTTTTCCCAAAAAACAAATTCTCATCAAACCCGATCCTGCGCTCAACCTTTCACCGAAACTGAAAGCCGCGGCGGAGATTCTTCAAGCTGAAGGCATTTCCCCCAAAGAACGCCCGATGGTCGGCGTTTGTATCCGCAATTGGACCGAAGGCGAAAAAGGCGGTGCATGGAAACAGGAATTGGCGTCCGCGCTGGATTCCTTCCTCGAAAAACATAACGCGCAGATCGTGTTCATTCCCTTCCAGGTGGGTGAGCACGAACTTGAGAATGACTACACGGTTTCAGTGGAAGTCATCTCCATGATGCAGAATCAGGAACGGACGAAGGTTTTGCCGCAGGCCTATTCCCCGGAAGTGGTCGAGGGACTCATCGCCCGCTGCCGCGTGGTCATCGGTATGCGTTTGCATTCGCTTGTTTTTGCCGCCAGCGTCGGAGTTCCATCGGTTGCATTGATCTACGACCCGAAGGTCAAGAACTTGATGAAATTTCTCGGCCTTTCGGATTATGCGCTCGATCTTCAGACCATGAATGTAGATTCGCTTTCGGATACCTTCCACTATCTTTGGGCTGACCAGAAACAGGTGCGCGCATCACTGGCGGAGCAAGGTCAGAAATTCAAACAGCTTGTTCAAACGAATACAACACTGGCTTTGAAACTGCTCGACCAAAAGACCAAACGCATCGAAAAGCCCGTGGCGTTGCAATTGATCCGCGATCTGGCTGTCAAACAAACGGGCGCCTTCTTCGTCCGCGAAAAGGAAGCACAGGCATTAACTGCGGATGTTGCAAGACTCAATCAACAAGTGGCGGACCAACTCGCGCGCATCGCCATCAACGAATACGAGATCGACCGCATTCAAAAGATCGTGGATTACCAGCAGTATCAACTGCATGAAATGGTCCACAGCACTTCATGGAAGATCGCGTTGATCTTTCAAAAGATCAGGACCACGCTCATTCCGCTCGGCAGCCGACGCGAGAAGCTGGTGAGGTTCCTGTTCCACTGGTTCTTCCGCAAACCACGCGCATTGATATCGCGCATCCGCGCTTCGATTCGGACCAACGGGGTGTTTGGTGCGATCCTGAAAGGCTTTGTCGCCATTTGGGTTTCGCTGACCTACCCGATCAAAAAAGCCATTTTCAAACAGCGCTATGAACGCGAGTTGAAAGAATTGGAAACCATCATCGCCGGGCACAACGGTTTCTTCGACCTGTTCCACATTCCGATGGGTTGGAATACGATGTTGTTCCAGCGTTTCCAGCATGTTTCATTGCAATCGGCCAAACTGGGCGGAATCGCCATCTACGGCGGCCATCCCACCGTGGACAAGGATATCTTCGTTTATAAAAAGGCCGCCGAGAATTTGTATGTCTTCAAAGCCACCGACCCGCAGATCACGGAACGCATTTTGCAAGCCTTGGAGAAAAAGGGCAATTCCACCGTGCTGCGCATCGAATCCATTGACCTGGTGACGACAGCCGAAGATGTCGAGAATTTCCTGCGCCGTGGTTTCCGTGTGGTGTATGAATACATAGACGAGATCACGTCCGATATCACAGGCAACGTACCTGAACTTGTCCGTGATCGACATCAAGCCTTGTTGAGGAATGAAGCCGTGTTTGTTGTGGCTACCTCCGATCAGCTGTATGAAGAAGTCGCCCGTCATCGCGCAAAGAATTTTGTCCTCAGCACCAACGGTGTGGATCTCGAAAACTGGCGTATTCCCAAGGGCGAGCCGCCCGTGGATATGAAATCCGCATTTACTGGAAACACCATCGTCGCCTATCATGGCGCGCTTGCCAAGTGGCTCGACTATGACCTGCTGCGCATGATCGCCGATGAAGGCAGTTACGAACTGGTGTTGATCGGCCACGAGCATGACGATGCCTTCGAGAAGAGCGGGTTGAAGAGCCATCCGCGTGTACATTTTCTCGGAAGCAAACCCTACTCACAGTTAAATCAATATGCGATCCATTATGGTGTGACGATCCTGCCGTTCAAGAAATCCAATCTCACGGAGGCGGTCTCGCCTGTGAAGATATTCGAATACATGGCGGCCTTGAAACCGATCGTCACCACCGACCTGCGTGAATGCAAAAAATATAAGTCCTGCCTCACGGCTGAGACGAACGAGGAATTCATGCTGCAATTGAAACGTGCCACTGATCTCAGGAACGATGCCGAGTATCTCAAGGTGCTCGACACCGAAGCGAACGAGAATTCGTGGGAACATAAGACCATTGAGATCCTGAACATGACCGGGGTGAAGCTGTGATCAATCGAATGATTCAATTCGCCCTTCGCATCTACCGCAAACTGCCGATGCCTGAGCCGCTTCGCCGCAGGCTCTCGATTCTGTCACAGCGCATTTTCCGTCCGCGCAGCGCGCCTGCCATGCCTGAACCTGCGAAAACAAAAATGTATGAGCAGTACACCAAACAGGTCCTCGCGATTCCCGACAAGACGGATGAATATGTTGAACTGGCTTCCGATGCCTATAAGCCGCAGGCGGGTGATCCGCTTTTGCTTGCGTATTACCTGCCGCAATTTCATCCGACCCCTGAAAATGACGAGTGGTGGGGGCGCGGCATCACCGAATGGCACAACGTTGCCAAGGCTGTTCCGCAATACGTAGGGCATTATCAGCCGCGCCTGCCCGGTGAGTTGGGATCATACGACTTGCGCCTCACAGAAAACATCGCCCGTCAGATCGAATTGGCAAAATCGCACGGCATTCACGGCTTTGCCTATTATTACTACTGGTTCGATGGCCGCCGCTTGCTCGATAAACCACTCGATATGTTTTTGAATCACCCCGAACTCGATTTCCCCTTCTGCCTGTGCTGGGCAAACGAATCGTGGACGCGTCGCTTCGACGGCACCAGCGGCGAGGTCATCATGTATCAGAACGAATCGGTGGAGAGTTACAAATCCTTCATCGAAAGCATCAAGCCCTACGCGGCAGACAAGCGTTACATCCGCGTGGATGGCCGCCCGGTGTTGATCGTATACCGCCCATCCTTCGTGCCCGAATGCGCGGAAGTGTTGGCGCACTGGCGTTCCTATTGTCAGCAGGAAGGACTCGGCAATCCCTATATCATCGGCGTCAAGGAAAACACCTTCGATGGCGACCTGCTGGCGCTTGGCTTCGACGCCCAGAGCGAATTCCACCCGGGCACGGTCTTCCGCTATTGCAGAAACATCACCAACGAGATCAGCTTCATGCGCGATGACTTCGGCGGAATCGTCCTCGATTACGTGGATCTGGTGAAGAACAAGCAGTATTTCAAGTTTCAGGCGAAGAAACTTCACCGCGCCATCATGCCGATGTGGGATAACACCCCCCGCCGTAACAACACGCCGATGATCTTCGAAGGCGCCAGCCCTGCGCTGTACAAGGAATGGCTCATCGATATTCTGCGCGAAGCCCGCAATAGCAAGGAACTCGACGCGCCCTTCATCTTCGTCAACGCGTGGAATGAATGGGGCGAATGTGCCTACCTCGAACCCGACCGCAAATACGGCTATGCCTTCCTGCGTGCCACCCGCGAAGCCATTGAAGAGACTCGCAAAGCCGAAGGCGAATAGCATCTTCCTTCGGGTCCTTTGTGACCCTTCGTGGTGTATCTCAACATGAATCAACCCCTCATCTCCATCGTGCTTGTTGCCTGGAACAGCGCTGCTTACATTCCGCGCTGTTTCCAGCATCTGCTTGCGCAAACCGTTCAAGACTTTGAAGTCATCGTTGTCGATAACGGTTCAAAGGATGATGGCTGTGTGGGCCTGCAGGAAAAATATCCCAGCCTCAAGGTGAGCGTGAAGCGGCTTGATTCGAATCATGGCTTTGCTTCTTCAAATAACCTCGGCGCACAGCTTGCTACTGGCAAATGGCTGACCTTGCTCAACACCGATGCCTTCCCCGAACCCGATTGGCTGGAACGCCTGCTCGAAGCGGCTCAGGCGCATCCCAATGCGTTTTTCTCCTCGCGCCAACTTCAGGCAAATGCCCCCGAACTTTTGGATGGCGAAGGCGATGTCTATCATGTCAGCGGGTTGGCGTGGCGAAACGGCTACGGCGCACGCACCTATCCCTTGAATGAAATCCGCGAAGTCTTCAGTGCCTGCGGGGCGGCTGCATTTTTTCCGCGCGAAGAATTCCTCAATGCGGGCGGCTTCGACGAAGATTATCTTTCCTATCATGAAGATGTTGACCTCGGTTTTCGCTTGCGCCTGCGCGGATTGAAATGCTTCCTGGTTCCAAACGCGGTCGTGCATCATGTCGGCTCAGTCACCTTCGGCAAGAAAAGCGACTTCTCCATTTATCACGGTCACCGCAACCTCGTGTGGACCTACGCCAAGGATATGCCATCCGCGCTGTTTTGGTTTTACCTGCCATTGCATATTTTTATTAACATTTTCTTTTTGCTTTATTTCACGGTCAAAGGTCAGGGTGGCGCCATCTGGCGCGCAAAACTCGATGCCCTGCGCGGACTTGTCCCCATGCTCAAAAAACGCGGTGCGATCCAGAAAAATAGAAAAGCATCCATCGCCGAATTGCATCGCGCCATGTCTCGCAATTGGCTGGCTCCCTTCCTCACGTTTCTAAAACGCAACACGGAAAATTCATGAAACCTGATATTTCGATCTGCATTACGAATTACAACGCGAAGGATTTCCTGCGCGACTGTCTGCGGTCCATCTACGGGACAACGGATACGCTCACCTTTGAGATCATCGTCGTTGACAATTTCTCCGGCGACGGCGGCCCCGAAATGATCCGCGCCGAATTCCCCGATGTGAAACTGCTGACCAACGAAGGCAACACCGGCTTCACCCGTCCCTACAACCAAGCCATGCGGCTGGCGCAGGGACGTCATGTCGTCATCCTCAATCCCGATACGGTCATTTTTCCGAATGCCTTTGCCGAACTCGTCGGCTTTTTAGATTCGCATCCCGAGGTGGGTATTGTCAGCCCCAAGGTGTTGAACCGTGACGGCACGCTTCAAAAGCAATGTCGCCGCAGCGAAGCCCGTCCGTGGGATGCGATCTGTTATTTTTCAGGGCTCTCCCGTCTCTTTCCGAACGACAAACGTTTTGCAGGGTACCTGATGACCTACCTGCCCGAAGACCTCACTCACGAAGCAGAGGCAGTTTCAGGGTCATGCATGGTCGTTCGTCGTGAAGTCGTGGAGCAGATCGGATATTTTGACGAGGATTTCTTCGCCTATCAAGAGGATACCGATTATTGCCGCCGCACCCGCCTGGCAGGCTGGAAGATCTTTTACGTGCCCACGGCGCAGATCACGCATTACGGAGGCGAAGGCGGCTCAAAGGTCCAGCCTTACCGCACCATCATCGAGTGGCATCGTTCGTATTATCTTTATTTCCGCAAGCACTTCGCGAAGGATTATTTCTTCCTGTTCAACTTCCTCTATTATTTGATGATGCTGACCAAGCTGGGATACGCCCTGCTCACGAACCTGTTCCGTAGAAAGAAAGTCGTCAGCACGCCCAAGCCGTGAATCAAAAACTGTCCACTCAATTGAGCGGACAGTTTTTCTTTAATTGTTTTTTCGCGGCGGCAGTTTATTGCCTTCGCCTTCCTTTGTCACTTCCACCCAAAGAGACGCGGCCAACTCGTAGCCGATAACGTGGTCATGCGGTTTCATGTTCAACCGCAGCGGACCTTTGAACGGCGCACAACTCAACAAGTGGAACGATGTTCCGGGCACAAGTCCCAACTCGCCGATGTAAGTCAGCTTTTCGAAATCATGTGTGCGCACGCGGCTGATGACACAATCGGAACCCGAAGGGACATTACTCAATGACATGTCCCTGACCACAGGCATCACCCCATTTTTTGAGGGAATCGGCTCTCCATGCGGACAGCGCGTGGGGCGGCCTGCCAGTTCATCCATGCGGTCTTCGATCATATCGTTGACGCCAAGCTCGAAGGTATCGGCCAGTTGATGAGCTGTAGCCCAATCGTATTTCATCACGCGGACGAGGAAGACCTCCGTCAAGCGGTGACGGCGCAGGGAAGGCATGGCGATCTTTTCGCCAGTGGGGGTGAGGCGCACGCCGCGATACGGTTCATGGACAAGGTATCCATGCTTTTGCAAGCGCTTGACCATGCTTGCAATTGCCTGCGCAGACGATTCAACGTGTGAACTTAAAAGCGAAAGCGGCACCTGCTCATGATCCTGTTGCAGGCGATAGATCTCCGCGGCATAGCGTTGCATTGCAGCACTGGCTGACATTCCTTGTGACCAACTCCAAAATCTTCAATCGGGTTGAAAACTTGATGCAATCCGATTTAGATAAAATTTAATACAAATATCTAGATTATTCAAATCCCCGAAATTATACTACGCGTCGCTTGAACAGGATGAAAACAATCCAATTTATTGATTAGAGGAGAATGACCCATGTTTCAAACCGACCCAGCCCTCCGCCCGGAAATGACCGAGCTTGAACGTCAGCAAACCATCCGCGATGCTTTTAACCGTGACCGCTCGCAGATGACCTTAATGCTGGCCCATAAACTAAGAATTCCTGAAGTGGAAATTATCCGCGCGCTTGAGGGTGACACTGCACACGAGCTTGATTTCTCGCGTTGGGAGGAGATCATCCGCGCTTTTGAGCCTCTTGGCAATGTGCACGTCATCCTTTCAAATGGAGCCGCTACCATCGAAGCCTTTGGCCAATTTGGTAATTTCACGAAGAGCGACGGCTTTTTGAACGTCCGTACCAAATCGCTTGATATGCACATCCGTAGCTGGGAATTGGATTCGGTCTTTGCCTTCCGTAAGCCCAGCCATCTCGATGGGCACGAGTCGCTCAGCTTCCAATTCTTCGATCGGCGCGGGGCCGCCGCGTTCAAAGTCTTTCTCAATTTCGGCGGCAAAGAGCCAGCGCCCGAACTTGTGAAAACCTATCATGAGTTGATCGAGAGATTCGCGAGGAATTAATATGAATTAACTTGTTGTCTGGCTAGAACTTCATTACTTCAATCGAAAAATGGGCACGCCACCCAGCACCTCTTTCTTAACTTGCGGGTTGTAAACTCACTCTCCTACCAGGCTTTCAAAATCTCATATGGCGGACCACTAAAGAAGACCCCAGAGACAAATACATTCGTATCCATCACAACTTTCAAGTCCAGAACGATCTTCATTTCTTGCCCCGTGCCTTTGCCACCGCGGACGTGACATCTTCCTCCGTCAGTCCTGCTTCTTTTGCCTGCTGACGTGCCTGCTTGATCAGTTCATCGAACTGACTCATATCAGGCAAGTTGACTACTTTCAGCACAACCACGTCTCCTTCCCCAACGACGATAAATTGTGCGCCTTCTTGTAAATTCAACTGCTTGCGAATGGACTCGGGAATGACGACCTGTCCCTTCGATGACATGCGGGTGGTAGCTAATGTTTCCATGATTTACTCCTTCTTACTAGTAAGATTATAGCATAGAGCTAGGATGAATGATGAATGCGGAAGGATGAATAATGTCTTGGTTGCAAGGAAATACCTATCGCCGAGTCTCCCCCAAATCCGACGATTCAATTGCTCAATTTTCACCTAAGATTTTCATTGTCGTATTTGGGGAGATGTGCGCAGGACGGGGGGGGTTCGTGGGCGGGGGGGGGCCCCTCCGGCCCCCAAGCCCTTCAAGCCATGCTGCAAAACGGGACCGTCTTCCTCTTCCAAAATATCTGCGCGGACTTGGATAATGTAATCAGGGGTTACGCCGATGATAAAGGCATCGTAAGCGGAATGATGCAGCTTGCACAGCGACAATCCATTCTCGATCGTGGACTTTCCTTCGGGCATATTGTCTGGAATGATATGGGCGGCATCGAGCAATTCACGATGTTTCACAAAGTCCGTTCTCGTCCGCGAATCCGTGACGCGAAGCGGTCCGTTGACCAACTCTTCCCTCGCCCGTTTGGTGATTAAGGCGCGTCCTTCTTCTCTGCTTTAACAAAAGAGCATTGTTTTCCTAAAAAGTGGACTATACTGTATATACAATTTGGTTTCCCTGTTAGGGAGAACATGGACATTTCCAAACTTCGTGTTCCCTGATACACCCAAATTATGCTTTGACCCTCGGAATTAATACGACCAAATATGGCAGGATTCTCAGACATTAAAAGCTTGTACAGAATTAATCACACATTATTTAGAAAACCTGGTAGAGGAACTTGTTACAAAAGGTACTGATAGGTCTAAAATTGTTATATTAACTCCAGATAGTGTAGGTGGAGCATTAGGAATATTGCCAATAGGTTTCTTAGCCGCATCAAACCTTAACTTAAAAAATAGCTGTTTGGAAGGGAATATGCTGATGTTGGTGGGGAACATCTGCTATTGTAGGTTTCAAGAACATGCTGCAAAGTTGCATTCTTTTGCAAGATATTTGTTGACCAAGACACTACACTATTCGAGTCGCTCAAAATATCAATGAACTATCTTGGAAGTTCCCAATATATACTTCTGCTGTATTAAATAGCGAAAATGATACAGAGGCGGTTGACCAATCTCTAGATAAGGTCAGTTTAATTCTTGGTGAAAAACCAGTTTTTCGTTATATAATATCTGAAAAAGAATTAGTGGCAGGGTGATGTGAATGTCGGGTAACACTAGTAACAAATCAGATACCCCCATTTTGGTATTTGGCTTGGTTTTTTTTTTGAGCAACTTTTTATTCAACAAGAAAAGTACAAATTCAAATTCCTTCTTCTCTACAGATCTAGTTAATGTTGGCTTCTCTATAATTATTGGGGTTTACACGTATTACTTTGTAAAATACATGTGGAAAATTAGAGATGTAGCTCCTACTCAACAATTCAGAACTGTAGTCAAGCGATTTGTTGGAGCACCGATATTAGTCTTGATAACCGATTTAGCAATTTTTTTTATCGGGTACATATTTAATATTGATAAAATCTGGACAGGTATGGGGATTTGGGCAACACTTAGTTGGGTGCTTTTGTTAGGTGTTGTTGTTCTTTCAGATAGAAGAGGTTGGTGAATCATGAACGAATGGTTTCTTAGCGGAATAACAATATTATTATTTTACATAATCCCCGTAGTTGGTTTATTTATTGTTATTCGAGAGATAATTTCCTCTCGAGCTCGTGAAAGAGTTGGACTCTATATCAGATGGTTTAAAGAGCTAGATTTAATATTCTAAGTTCCATGGATATATCTGGGTTCGACGCTTCATTATCAAATTGGCTAGAAACAGAAATAAGAACTCCCACAACCGATTGGCTCCGATCATCATTAAGACTGTTTACTCAGGCTAAGTTAATTGGGCTTGGTGAAGGGCATCGAGAATTACTGATAAAAGATAAATACTATCGAGAGCAAGTAATAAATTGTGGACAATTACTTACAGACTCGTTTGAAAATGGAAATCGCGATGATGTAATTTTTCATATAGCTAGTCTCTACTCAATATTTCTTTGTAAAGAAGTGCGATGAGACCGCAATAGAAATGATGACTTCATCAGAGGTTGATCGTATTGCTATTGAAGCTCTTACCAGTCAGCCGCCAGAATACAAGATGGTTATTTAGACGCAGATAAATATATCGCTAATGCCTTAAAAGCCATCACGGGCTGTTGCAACCCAGAGAAGACGGGCATTCCAATATTGCTGCTCCAATGGGCAAGTTTAAAGATTAGCCACAAACACAATAAACAACAGAAAAGTTATAGTTTTTTCACAAACACATCTCAGGATTTATCAAGGCAATTTACAGATGTCGCGAAGAATTACCAAAAGAAAAATATCACGGGGGTGATCGATGTTATTTCAAGAAGCTTTTAATCTTCGTTCGACTAACCGCAGTTTGGTAAAGAATATCTCGGTACTGTATTCTCGGATAATCCATCCGAGAATACAGTATCATTTGACCCTATCCATGGTTAGTATTAAAAAATTTGGTTTAGCACCTCGGTTGGCAGAGAATATGAATGGGTTGCTGCCTAAAAATTATTACCGCATGGGGTATGTATATTGAATTCGGGATTGCCTCTTGGCGTCCTAACAACTCAAGCCATGGGACGACAATGTATTTTTATAATAGAAGCCCATGGAAGTTGGATGACATTAATCATCAATACTATATTTTCCAAAACCTCCTGAAGGTTATCTTATCTCTGCTTGATTCGCATATAACTACTGGATTTACCGCTAAAACTTGCTACAGATTATTGTCTGAGAGAAATATCAAAGTAAATTCTGTTATTTCCCCTATTACATTTATCGACATACTTCCAAAAGAAACAGAAAAGTATGATGATCTTCCTTATCGCAATCTTGCCAAGGCATCAAAGTTTAAAGATACATTATTTTCTTTAAGGGGTGTCGAAACCCCACAAGACATCATTAATGTAATTAAAGCTCGTCACAAAGAACCTCGTTATCTCGAATCCCCATATGTTCCCTCGCAAATAGAAAGATTTAAGGCAATAATTGCCTCGCCTTTCAGAGGAAGAAAATGAACGTAAGATATTTAGATGAAGACACAAAAAAGGTTTACGGAATGCCTTTAGCTCCAGTAAGATCTGATATATGGAGTTTTTTACACGACCTATGTTAATTAAAAGACTTTGCGAAGATATTGGAAAACTATAGACTTTGCAGTATGACACGATAAGTGCGATAGGGGTTATTGGGACGATTTTGCTTTGTGCCTTGCATGGCATAATAAATACAAAGGAAAAATTGTGAGTACATATGAACCAACTGATTGGAACGAAACATTGTCGACTAGCAAGAATGTGTTAATTTGCACAGGGAGATTGCTCACAGGGATTTATTTACACGGCACGGCTGACGATCTAAAAAGACGGGGCATAATCCCAAAGTTAGCAATTGCCCTTCGACTTGCTCCTGAAGCAGTGAAGTTTCCAAGGAGTCTTATGCTTCGGCATGAGTTGAATTCTGTCGAGTTTGAGGTGGTCGCTATTAGTTAATCGAGACATTAGGGACATAATAGTTGATACGATATGCCATCCAGTATGCACACCCTTCTCCCTTTAGGGGAGAATCAAGGCTTTCCACAGCCGATGTCCGCGCCAGCGGACAAGATAGAAGTCACGCCCATGTCTTTCCCTTTTGGGAAGGGACAACTCAACACTGCGAACCACTAAGCCAATCAGAGTTAGGTCAACCCTCCTTCTGTCCGGCATTCCTCAATTCACTAGCATCCTCTCTTCCCAAGCTCGTTTAGAATAAATTTTTTGCCAATCAAAATCTTGATGAAAATAAGAGACAAATATCAATTTGATCCAAGTTGGCTGCTTTTTGATGAAAATAATTGTATAATATCAACGTCGAACAGTTGTACTACAAATAAACCATGCTAGTTAGCATCTTCTAGACCGAATTTACACCTTGTTTTACATGTGCTTGCCACTGGATGTTTTCATGAACCCTTCTCTTGAATTACTTAATGTAAAAGTATGGCAAAATACATTGGGGCTATTGCCTGTGCCTTTGTTTGGTCAAAATGATAGCAAAAGGTATATTTTGCTAAATGGCTCGCAAGGTAATTTTTGCCTAGATACTACAAACACTATATCTCAAGATTTAGAGCAATCCCGTATTTTTGCTTGGTCTTCTAATGTTGGACACTATGTGACTTTAACGCGAGAAACCGTTGAAGTACAACGATGGGACTCGCCTCGGTTTAATGTTGAAAAATACTCATTAGCTAGCGTTTACAATAATCTAGAAAAATTCCATGAATTCTTGCAATCCACGACACCAAATCAAGAAATGTCTGTTATCACTCATAGTATACGTTTCTTTAGAAAGTTGCGGGCTACACTCGGTAATGAATTTGATGGAGCTCAGACTTAAAGTTTTCTTGTATTTTCTAGCTAGTGCAGCGAGACAATAAATTTCAAAGAAATTCCGTTGATTTAACCAAGTGGAGATTGAGCAAGAATCTCGTCAGTTAGCAGAGCAAATAAGCGTTGAAAACTGGGAAAGTTTGTTGTATGAGTTTCTGCAAGGGCGTAAACTTGAAAATTTATCACCAGAGCTAAATCTGGTAATACGTCATGCTTCTGGACAAATATTTCAAGAAGCTCACTATGAGCATTGTTCATGAGTCCTGGTCAAATGATGTTGTCAAGATTTTTGCCTTCTCCTGTAAGGTTGCTGAAATTAAGGGACATGTTATTGTTATAGGTTGGGATGTTTCTGATGCAGCTTGTGAAATGGCAAAATTTGAGCTCGGATGGGAAACAAGAGAAGTAAATTTTGAAGTTACCATAGATATTGAACATAAAGATAGTCTACATCCTGATCTTGTATAGCCATCTGACATTGATCTTTTGCTTATGAATCCACCTTTGGCAGCATGGCATTCAATGAATAAAGAAACCCGAAGAGCACTATCGATTCTTTAAGGTACTCTTGGTGATAAGCGGCCTAACATGGCATTTGCTTTTATTGCTAAAGCATCGCAATCTATTAAGAAGAATGGGATTTTGGCTCTGTTGTGCCTTCTTCTTTTTTAGATGGAGTCTCAGCTGAGAAAATCAGAAAGAATCTAGCCAAAGACTTTTCACCTATTCTTCTTGCCCGCCTTGGGAGTCAACATCTATTTGCTAACGCGACAGTTGATGTTAGTTTTTATATTGCAAAAAATGGCTATGTGGATAGTGAACCTCTTGCGTTTTGGGCAGATTTCCGTTCTGGTTCTAACTCAGCAGGGTTACGCGCTAAGAAGATTGCGACTCCTGAAGGAAACCTTTCTCTGCCATTAATCAGGGAAATTTTTTCTATTTATCCGTTTCCTGATTTCAAACAATACTTATGATTGGTCTCCCCGCCCTTACAGCTCTTGGAGACTTCTCAAGTCGCTTGATAGCTTTCCGCGTGTAAAGGATTTATTTGAAGTAAAACAAGGTATTAAGACAGGTTTTCATAAGGCATTTATACTTACAAAAGATGAATTTCTCTCGCTGCCCAAAAGTGAACAAAAATATTTTCGCCCAGCCATAGTGAACACCTCAATACGTGCTGGTTTTGTAAGAGACGTATCATATGCTTTCTTTCCATATGGCAAATTTAGATTTGAGAGTATTAGTAAGCTTAAATTATCTGTCCCTAGATTTTAT
>NZ_JADJKT010000016.1:0-23260 GCF_016705895.1 Candidatus Villigracilis affinis
TCGCAAGCCATTTGACAGTTCTCAACACTGCGACTAAACTTCTTTTTGACCCTGCTGTGAGATTGCCTTCGGCAGGATTCTATCTCAACCCAAAACGAAAAGACCCCTTCCAAACGGAAGGGGTCTTTTCGTTTCACTATATGGAGAGATTTATGACACAAATATGGATTTTTGGAATTTTAGGAGCAGTGATATGGACATTACTATCTCGCAAAAGAAAATAAAGAACATCGTCCTGGTCATCGCCCTTGTCCTTCTGCTTGGCGCGTGCGGGTATTACGCATGGACAAACAATCTGCTGGATCGTTTTCTGCCAAAGCAAGAGATTCGCGGCACGGAGCCTGCACTACAGGCGGTCGCAGCGTTCTATGCTCCAAATGTGGATAGTGGATACGATGCGTGGCTGCTGCAAGTCTGCGCAGGCATGTCCGAAAATGGATGTCGACTGCTGCGCACGATGTACGGCGAGACGGTCTGGAAAGCCTTTGCAGGGTCGGGGGCAAGGTTTACTCAATCACAGGCGATGATTATTGAAGACGTTGAAGTGCTCAAGAATGATCATCACATCTGGAAACTTGCGATAACTGTTGTGTCAGCAAACTCACAAGGTGAAGAGAAAACAAATCAGTTGCTGACGTATGCCCAGGTTTCTTTCAACAAAGAGAAAGAAACTTGGATATTGGAGCGCATTCTCTTCGATCAGGAGATCAAGGAACGATACGGAATTGAGACAGGAGCAGGGCAATGAAAAAAGGTTTTATCCTGCTTTTATGCATATTTGCCCTTGTCACTCTTTTACCGTTTCATCAAGCGCTTGCTCAAGATAGCGCCTGGAGTGACGTAGTAGACAGCAATGGAAATATCTTATATGACCAAATGAGCGATCAGGGTGTGGTGACTCAAGCGGCGGATTGGATGCCGAGCATCACTCTTCCGATCGTGGGAACTGTCAGTGTTCCGGCTGAATATCATTCATACGTGACGGCAAGCGGAAACACAGTCCAGCAGCCGCCAGCACAATGGGAATTAACGGTCCGGGCGTTGGTGTGGATGCCCCAACAGGTATTGCTGGTATTGGCTCTGTCTTTGGGTCACTACTGGGTAATTCAGGAAGCGCAGAGATGATGTCCACCATCAATCAGGCGGGCTTCAACGGGCCGAGTGCGCCACAGGATTTCTTCCAATCTATCGTGAATGGACAGACCGACATCTGGAGCATCGCCCCAGCCGGGTTGATGAATTTCCTGTCAAGTCTTTATACCCCGATCTCAACTGATGGCAGCTTATATACCTATATGCTGCTCTATACACCCGGCCAATGCGGTTCCACTCCGGCAGGCTGTTCTGCTGCTCAACTGGATCTACTCACTGCCATCGAACCTACTCCACCGCCCTTGAGTACAGAAACTCCCCCTCCGCCAACCACATGCCCAGGTTCGAGTGTTCAACTTGGAGCTATCTCTGCCAGTGCCAGTCAGGTTGCTCCGTCATATCCATTGGTAGTGGGACAAGACCCTGATAAGCGTGGTGTGGATGTGGCCTTTTCTGCGTCCGTTGCTCCAACGATTTACACCTACTACACCCAGGAACCTGAGTATGAAGAACAATGCAATATCGTTTTAGGCGTTCAAAAGTGCAAGAATGTTATTACGGGGTATAGCTGTGAAAAACACGTTGAAACATACTCAGAGTGTATTTCTTCCGCCAATGCTTCCATGTCGCTCTCACAGGATTCGCGGACTTGGATCTTGAACGAATTATCCATCCGATACCCCGAAGCATATCTTCATCACCCAAATTTTTCGTTCGGCGGCGGCGGGTGTGTGTATTCAGCTTCCCAAAATAATGTTCAAGTTGCAGACCCTGGCAATTGGAATATGAATTTAAGTGGCAGCACCTCTGGCACCCCCGTATCTGCTCCGCGTAGTTTCAGCCGTGGTGGTCAGTTCTCTGCCTGGTTGAAGGAAATTGTAATTATCAAATGATGATTTCGAGGAAAGACAAGGTGGCTGATTGAACGAACTTTTATCAAATATCACAACGGGCGCCATCTGGACGGTCAACGGTTTTCTTGTGATCGTCTACTATGCCGCCGATCATATTCAGACCATCACGCTTGCAGTTGCCGCGCTTCTCTTCGCCGCCTATACATCGAGAGAACAACAAGTATGGGCAGTTGGATCCGGTGCGCTGGCAATCCTCGCTTCTCTGCTTGCGCCCGCGCCTGTTCCACTTTTCCTGCTGGTGATGTCGCTGGCGGGCTGGGCGGGACAATGGCTGGAGCAATACAACAAACCCGCCCAACACTGGAACACGATCCGCGGACAGGCCCTGTATGCGGTAGCAGGATTGGGCTTCGCACTGTATCGAAATTTTGGATTGGGCAGCTCGATAGCCAGTGACCCGATGATGTCCCAAGGCGCGGGCTACTTGAATGCCCTGATCGGGATCGGCATGTACGTTATTCCGCTCGGCTGGCTGGCCATGTTGACCCAATCCATCTGGGCGCACCCGCCTGCGCAGGGAACGCCGGATTCGTTGATCACCACGATCCGCACACGTGGAAAACAATGAAAAAGACGACAAAAGCTCTGGCGTCCTGGCGAATAGGCCAGACGCCAGCAGAATCCAGAAAAACAGCGCTGGATAGCTCAATTACGAGTAACGGCAAGCCGTAGATATGGTGATCTTATCAAGATACTGTCATATTGCCCCATATATGGGGGTGGTTTTGAGTAACGGCCTTCAGCTGAATACGCCAAGGACCCCTTACATTTTCTTGTGGCGTATACGCCAGGCCGCCAGGCTGTTTTTTTTGAATATCAGGTAAAGCCATACCCAAAAGAATGTTCCCCACCCAGCCCCTATCATATTTTGGCTGGCCTTGAAAAGGTGATCGATGTTAAGCATTATGAACAACGGATTGACCATTGAAGATGGCAACCTGCGCTATGCGTGGTTCGAACTGCAAAAAGATCTACGGCGATTCTTTCGCTGTGTGGCCTTGCGTGAACTGAAAGTAATTCCCGTCAGCGTGCGTGAAGATTATGACCTGCTCGGAAAACAATGGGCGGCAGTACGCGGCTTGCACAATGCGGGCGTCAACTTTGTCTACACCGCCATGGGCATCTACGCCCCGGATCATATCGGAATCGTCCAGTTTTTTGGCGCAGCAGGCGAGGCAGACAGCCTTGAGGATGCAGCGAAGAAAGCGCTGATTGGCACCTCCACGGTGGAGGCTGTGCTCGCCAATTTTCCGCAATCGCAACTGGGCGCGCCAAACCCGGACTGGCTGCAGTGGTATCTCGATTTCATCACTGCCCGCGGCTGCAACATTGCCGCAGTGCTCGGCCATCCGGATCCGCGCCAGGGCAAACGCGGGACAGACTCCGAAGGCACGATCGGGGACGACTCGGATGAAGACCTGGCCGAGGAACAAAACGAGATCCTCTTTCGCGGTCTCTCGAAGCTGCGCCAGAATTTTGTCTTTCAAGTCCTCGCCGAACACATCGCCCGCGCGCGCATGACGCAAACCTTGATGCGGATCAGTGAAGCCGCATCCAATGTTGGTTCCCGTCGCAAAGGTGCGATCGGCATCGGTTTCAATCTTGGCATCCCGATCATGGCCGCGCTTTCACAAAGCAATGCGAGCGGTGTTGGCGTCGGACAGGGAACAGCACATAGCGCGCAGGACGGCGTCTCGCAAGGTTGGGGCAACAGCCATACAGTTGGACGGGCATTCGCAAGGCACAACCATATCCGATGGTTATTCTACATCGACGGGTACAAGTCATGGCGTATCGGATGGAACCAGCCACGGAGTTTCGGATGGTACATCACATGGCACATCCAGTTCAGACTCTCACGGAAGCATGTCATCGCATGGAAGTTCGGTGGGCGGCGGCTGGTCGGAAAGCACAGGCTTTGGCATAAATGCGGATCTTGGAAAATCCATCCTTGGAGATATTCCCCTCGTTGGTGGTTTACTCAAAGGCATTTCGGCTGGCTACAACGAAGGCAGCAGCGTTTCTGGATTTGGTTCAACCAGCACGATGTCTGGAAGTTCAAGCTCACACACGGAGGGTGTCTCTGACTCCGCTGCAAGGTATCCGATGGAACATCGCACGCTACGAATGACGGCACATCCACTGGGCAAAGCACCATGCACTCCGTCTCCACATCGTCCATGGACTCGCAAAGCGAATCCTGGGGCGACAGCAAGAGCTGGGGACAGAGTCACGCGGAAGGAGTCTCCGCCTCGCAACAGCAATCGCGCAACTTCATGCAGGGTGTATCGGGTGGCATGAGCACGGGATTATTGCCCGGCATCAGCATCAATCGCAGCTGGCAAACTGAGGATGACGTGGCCGAACGTTTGGCGGATGTCCTGCGCCGCTTGGAGTCACTTGCCAATCAGGCATCCATGGAAGGTGGATTTATGACCAATGCCTTTCTGTTTACGGATACCCAACAAGGAAGCGCTGCAGCTGCTGCACTTGTACCGCAAGCCTTTCACGGTTCAAGTGTCCCGACACCTGTCCTGACCATCGAGCCGCTCGAAGCTGACAAAGCCGAACTGCGCGTGCATGCCTTTTCCTTTACTCCCTGGACGGAACTGGAAAACGGCGATCCCTTCAGCGGCGAATTATGGACGCGCTATGCCACACTCCTAACCGCTGGCCAATTGGCAGCATATACCGCGCCTGGATTGTTTGAAGAAGGATCAGCAGCTACCACCATGGCGGCCATTCCCGCAGGCATGGGCTTTAACCCGAACATGCCCGGTGATGTGGTGCTGGGTCATCAGTATAGCCCCGAAACTGGCGACCTGACTCCCGCACAGGTGCGCTTGACCTGGACAACCTCATGCACACCATCGCGGCGGGTGATACCGGCTTCGGCAAATCTGTGGCCATGATCCGCATGGCGTATGAAACGACATTGAGATGGAAAACGCGCACGGTCGTGTTGGATTTTGGCGCGGGCTGGAGATCGCTGCTCAATGCCCCCGGACTGGAAGGACATGTTGAGATCCTGCAACTCTGGCCGGATGCCGTGCGGCCCTTGCGTTGGAATCCAATGCAGATCGGACGCAACATCTCACCCGAAACCCAATGGCGCGCATTTGCGGATGTGTTTGGCGGTATCGCACAGCTGGGTGTAAAGCGGCAGAAGCAGGAATTGCTGGAAGCCATGCGTACCTTGTATCTCAATGCAGGCGTATTGGTGGATGACCCAAAAGTGCGCGGTGGCGCAATGGGGAAAGGTGCAGGTGGATGAAGCTGCGCTGATTGGCGCAAAGGCAGACGCATTGCTTGGCGATTTGAATAACAAACAACGCCAGGCGCTTGCGGTGCAGCGCAGTGTGATGATCGGCTTGACGAGCGTATACGACGAAGTCGCTGCCAAGTTGAAGAGCGTTCCTCCGCGCGACGTGATGTTGACCGGCGTGCTTGAAGGCATTCTATTTCGTTTGAATCCGCTTGTGCAAGGTTCCGCTGCACGTCAATTTGCACCCGGTCCTGGCACAGCTCCCGTTGAGGATCTGAGCAAGAATGGCGGCTGGGGCGTGACCATCATCGAAGGCGGCATGTTCCTGGATGACTTCGGCAAAGCCTTCCTGCTGGGATGGACCGGCTGGCATCTTTATATGGACATGGTGGCGCGGCGTGTGCATGAAGTCAAAACGGATGAACCGCTGCTGCAAATTTTCTATGAAGAAGCCAACAAGATCTTCGTCAAGGAAACAGGCGGGAGCGGGGATGAGACCGGCGGCGTCTCCGCCACCCAGCGTTTTGCAGATATGTTCCGCGATGCGCGCAAATACAAATCACGCCTGCACGTTATTACACAGGCTCCGCACTTGATCGCGGATGACATCATTTCCTCCTGCAACAATGTCATCGTTGGATATCTGAAGAATCCAAAAGACAAGGACTTGATCCTGTCCGCGCTGGCCCGCTCCGAAAAGGGCTTCCGAGATGAAGAGTGGAGACGGTTTGCGGATGATATGCCGATCGGAATGGCGATTGGCCGCTTTCCGTACACAACCCGCCGTGAACTGCAAAGGCCGATCCTTTTCAAGCCGCTCCTGCTGGATGTGACCGAGCCCACGGATGCAGAGATCGAAAATATTCTGGGAAGAATTCCTTAAAAAGGATGAAACCAGTGAAAATAAAGTGAAGGGTTTTGCGAAAAAGAAATTACCGATGCTGGCAAGTCACGATTGCTTGAATTCACGAAAAGGTTATCGATGGTGCTGCTCACCCTTTGCTGTTTGAGTGTCAGCCTGTCTGCTTATCTGGGGTCGAAGTGACTGGCATTGAGAACACCTGAGCGCGGCGATCACGCATGCGCCATCCACCCACTCCGACACTCGCGCCCGATACAGGCTGGTGGGACGCTGTCGCTACGCCAACCCATAGAGAACATAGTAAAAATTCCATCCAACTTATTTTGAGGTTCAAGAAATGACACAAGCAGCAAAGAACGGCAATATTGTATTTTTCGAGGACGATAGTCCGCAGGCAGTTGAAAGCCTGAAGAACGCACTGGCACAAACAGGGATGCCCCCTGCTTGGCCTGGTGCTGAAAATCGAAGCAGATTCCAAAGGACAAGACCGCGTTGTAAATTGGATGTTTGCAGAAACAAGTTTCATCAAATCCCTGGCGCTCATCCTGCCAGGGGATAAGAAAAAATAATTCATTTAGGAGTACTTATGAAAAAAGCTTTCCCACTCATTATTGCAGCGATCGTATTCGTGATCGCTCTTGTTCTCTTACGTCCCGCGCCTGCGCGTATGGTGGTCGTGGCTGCGTATGACCTGCGCGCCGGTCATGTATTGCAGGAAGCAGATCTTGCGCTGTTATCCGTGCCCGATGATGTACTGGCTGTGGATGTACTGACCGATAAAACAATGGTCACCGGCCAACCATTACGAATTGACCGTGGCCAGGGCGATGTCATCCGCGCCTCCCAACTTGGAAACCTGATCGCGATCGAAGCCAACGAACGCGCGATTGCTGTTCATGTCACAGATGCCAGTGGTGTGGCGGGATTACTTGTGCCCGGCCAGATGGTGGGCGTGATCGCATCCATTCCACAACAGGATACCAACTCAACCACCAGCAGCGCATACACCTCAGATGGCGTCTACCCGAATGGCAATGTCTGGAACGAAAGCGTGACCCCGCCGGATCATACTAATTCAAACAATGGCGCGTATCTGGGCAGTGGTACGTTCTCGAAGTCCACGATTGAAGGACTGCGCGTGTTATTTATCGATCCGCGTTTTGCATCCAACATGGATGCAAATGTGGTTCCGCAGGCAACGGAGCAAGGCGCTCTGGCGGGAGTGAACACAGATGAACGTGCGCGCGTTGGAGCTATTGGCTGCCTTATCTGGAATGGATGGCGCAACCATCACCCTCTATCTCATGCCGCAAACCGGCGCGAGCCAATTCACATCTCCCGGCCTCTGGTTGCCTGACTTGATCCTGGCTCCCGAAACCCCAGTGCCAGCTGCTTCCGCTGTCGCGCCAGTCGTGGTTCCGTAAATGACCTGGACAAATCAACCAACACCGCAAGGTGGTGGGCAGGATGCACCCGTCAGTGTTTTGCTCGCTCACAAGGATATGGAACGAACTACTGCCTGGTATCAATCCCTGCAGGTGGACGCGCGTTTTCGCGTGACTTCCATGGCCAACACTCCCCAGGATTTTCGCGCCAAACTCGCATCATCACCCGAAATCATTTTGCTGGATGCAACTGTATTCGATGGACCATCTCCATTGACTGAAGCATTGACATCAGTCAGTGGCGCGGTTTACCTAATCGTGCCTGGCGGAGTGGGCACTGAATTGATCGAACAATTCAAGGCCATTCAATCCGTCAAGTCAGTCTCTGTTGGAGATGTCAACATCGCAGACTTCATGACGCGCGCGTATGCGGATGCGCTGGCATTGCGAAGAACAGTCTCTGCCATCTCTCCCACTGCCTGGTCGGGCGGTTCGCAGCGCGGCGGCTCAGGTGCCGGTGGACTTCGTATCGTCACGGTCTGGAGCAGATCCGGCGGTACGGGCCGCACCACGATCGCAATCTCGTTGGCGCAAGCCGTTGCGCGGCGCGGCTTGAAAACACTTTTGATCGGACTGGGCGCGCCCGATGTGATTCCCTTGCAGTTGGGCTTGCGTCCTGAACCAAACATCGTTTCGTGGATCGCGAATCCTAACGATGAAGGCTTGCGATCCAGTATTCAAGTTGCTGGTGAGCTGCATGTTCTGGCTGGTTTTCCCGACATCCTCTCGGAGTCGCAAGGAGATCGGCCTGCTGAAGCAAGCGGCTCGATCAATGAGCTGGTCACTTCCGCGGCATATGGCGGGTATTCGGCCATCATCCTGGATACCCCTTCGGCAGGCGGCGTCACGCCGCGTGCGTTATCCGCCGCAAACACCTGGCTGATGGTGGCACGTCCCACCGTATCCGATGTTTGGATGTCCGCCGAAGCTTTTCGCACGGTGACGCAAAAGATCGCGGGACAACACCGTATTACACCAGGAAATATTTTCGTTGTGCTCAATCAACGCGCCAATGGCATGTTGACCGCCGATCAATGGCACGGCGCGGCGGATGCGGCCTGTCGCAAGATGAATCTCAACGTGGGGTTCCCGCCTGTCATGGCCACCATCCCGCACTCCATCGATGTTTCGCTGGCACAGGATAGCGGACGTTCCGCATTGGATGCATCTGATGATTTTGCACGTCCCATTCATCGTCTGTCTGAAATGCTTTTCGGCGGCGTGGTCGTCCCAGTGGGCCAGACGGCTAAAGAGGATGGCGTATTCCACCTCGGACCGTTGAAGATCCGGACGAAGAAATAGGAGATGGGATGAGTTGGGATTCTGTCGTACCTCCATTCAGCGCAGTGGATCGCGCGCGCGTCATCGAAGATGTTGCAGGACAGCTTCAAAACCTGTCCCTGGCAGAAATGCGCGGCGAGCGTGAGAAGCTGGTTTCGCGGGTTGTCCCGTTGGTGCTATCTGTGGTTTCAAAGTTTGGACTACAGGCTTCCTCCGACCAGGTGCAGGAGATGGCGCGCGACGTCGTTGCACGTGTTGGTGGTCTTGGTTTTCCGGAGCCGCTCCTGCGCATTGAAGCAAATTTATCCGAGATCACCGTCACCCAAATGGAGATGCTGGGTGCAGCGCAAGGGCAGCAAATTTTGAGAAGCTAGCCGTGACGCCTACCTTGACTGATGTCTGGCGCGCAACCGAAACATTGCTCGCACCGTTGGGACGCGCCGTGACCGAAGCCTCTCCATCCGTGGATGCGAAGATCCCGCGTCAGGAAGGATTACCAGGCGGAGCGCGTATCAAGATCATTCATCCAGTGGTCGCGCCAGGACTCGGATATCCCAGTATCAACATCCGTTTGTTTGAAGATAAGCCTGTGCCGCCAGAACTGCTTGTCAAATGGAAAGTAGCCCCTGAAAAAGTGATCTATGGATTGGTGGATTTGGTTTCGAAGGCGCTGCGGATTCTCGTAATCGGCGGCACGGCTTCGGGCAAGACAACCCTGCTTTCGGCTTTGTGTAATGGAATTCCGAAGGATGCACGCGTGGTCAAGATCGAAGACCCTGAAGAGATCTGGCTCGATCATCCGCATGTGGTCACGCTCGAAGCGCGCCCAGCCCAGGTCGGTTCAACCATCGTGCCGTATAGCCTCGCTTCCGCTGTGGACGATGCCATGCGCATGTCGCCGAAGTGGTTGATCGTGGGCGAGATGCGCAGAGGCGATGCAGTGGCGGCCTTGTTCCGTGCTCAAATGTCCGATCATCCAGGCTTATCCACCTTCCATGCCGAAGGACCGGAGTCTGCCATCACACGTTTGAATCTGCTGCTCTTCAACGATGTCGGAGTGCGCTCGGAAGGCGCGAAGGAAATGTTCGTGCAGGCCGTTGACATGATCGTGCAGGTAGGCTGGTCTGCTGGAGGGCGAAAGATGATCGGCGTTTGGGAAGTTGAAAAGAATCTCAAAGGCGGCAACGTACAGTTCCGCCAGTTATACAAATTGGGCGAGACTGAATTGCTGCCCATTGCAATTGAACGAAGAGTGTAAAAGGAGTTCGCATGTTCAACACAAATCTATTTTATATCCCCCCGAGCCTGACATTCTTCCTGCCCTTTATCGCAGCAGGCCTGCTGGCATGGATCATCTGGCGCTTGACCGGCAACCTGACCCTGCCGCGCATTGGCAAACCGCAGGTCACACGTATCGAGACATTTGCTGGCAGCGCAGGTGGACGTAATAAAACGAGTTCCGCATCTGTGGGCAGCTTCGAGCATCGCGTCTGTATTGCCTTTGCGAAGATCGGCATCGATGCGGCAGACAACGAAGAGTATTACATGATGATGGCGCGCATTGTGGCGGGAGTGGGCATGACTTTCATTTTGATGATCGTGGGCTTGCCGTTCTTCACCAGCCTGATCGGGATCATCGCGGGATATATCTTTGTCAACGGCTGGATCACACGTGCCTGGAATAAGACCTGCACCGAGATGGAAGCCGAACTGCCTTCGTTGTTATTGCGTTTGAATGCGACCATTCAAGCTGCACCGAATGTACCGTCTGCGTTGGAAACGGTCGCGAAGACTCTGCGCTCCGATGGACCGCTACGTACCTGGACACAGGAAACTGCTGCCAGAATGCATACGGAAGGACACGGGGCTGTTGAGGCAATCCGCGAAAGCGCTGCTGCAATTTCCACATCCCTATCCATTGCAGCGGACTTGATCGGACGAATGTGGACGACCGGCGGTGAAGGGTATGCCAAAGCCTTTGGTACAGCGGCAGATAACCTTGAATCAGTGCTGGATGCGCGCGTCCTGGCCAGAGCCAAGGGTGGCAGCGCACAAGGCACGGTCAACATCCTGACCGTGATGACCTTTGTGATGATCGCTTTTATGAGTCGCTCGGGCGCCATGGCGGATGTTGTCAAGTCACCCCTCGTACAAGTTCTGTATGCCTTGATCTGTCTCGTGATCGTATACGGTCACAGCCAGGTCAGCAGCATTATCGATAACGCGGTCTGAAGGCAAATGAGGTCCCATGACAACAATTGTTCCATTTTTAGCGGCGGGCTTGATCGGCCTGCTCTTTCATCAGTATTTACGAAGCTTTGATTTCATATTCTGGGAGCTCAGCCGCACCCGGCTTGAACGTTTTGCATCCACAGATCGACGCGGTGTCACTGATCGGGTTGGAGATTCAATCGTGGATAAACTCGGGTTCAGCTTCGATGCCTGGAAACACGAGTTGATGTGGGCACAGCTGGGCGGCTTGTATGAAGGACGCACCGTAGGCAGTGTCTTGGGCAAATCGGTTCTATTCGGTTCCGTTGGGATCGCCTATCTGCTGATCTTCAATGCTCTCAGTCCGGCCTTCGTCATTGGCGTTGCAGTGGCTGCATACTATCCATATCTGCAGCTGCGTGGACGGGCAAATGATGTCCGTGAAATGGTTAAACGCAGCTTGCCCGAAGCCGCAGCCTTGATCGCGGCGGAGATGAGTGCGGGCAGTTCCGCTGAAACCGCCGTGGGACGCGCTGCATCCCTGCCTGGAGCGCTCGGCAATTTATTGCGGATCGTGACCCAGAACGCCCAGCAAGCGGGACGCCTGATCTTTTCGCGCGAGCTGTTGGACGGCGCTCTGGTCGAGGAGTTCACCAAATATCGAATGCCGCATCTTGAAGCGTTCGCGCGCCAGATCGATCTGGTTGCGACCAAAGGCGCCGAAGGACCGCGGCAGATGGGCGAAGTCGCACGCGGGCTGGCGCGTGAATATCGTTCGGATGTTGCCCGCTCTGCGGAGCAATTGAGCAACAAGCTCTTGTTTCCAATCTCGCTCTATATCTTCGTGCCCTTCATGCTGGCCATCTTTGTGCCGCTGATGGTGAGCGTATTTGAGTCGTTCTAAAAGCCCATGAATATTGTTATTTCAGAACTCATTAATGCCATCGGCGCAGCCTTCTTTGTTTTCCTGTTTATTGTCCGGGTGATGCAATTCTCAGCGGGGGATTTGATCGCCATCCCGCTGGCTCTGCAATCTGCGCTGGCTGCCTTCCTGCTGGTGATGCACAAACCAGTGGAACGGGTCAGTCATCCGCGGATGGCCGTGACCGCCTGGCTTTGTGCGCTGCTTCCGCTTGCCTTCCGAATGGAAAATGCAAACTACCTGTATGCCCTGCCTGGTTTGCTGCTGGCGTTGTGGTCGCTGGTCGTACTTGGATTCTCGTTTTCCATCGTGCCCGAAGACCGCGGACTTGTCGTGCATGGACCCTATCGATTTATCAGGCATCCCATGTATGCAGGTGAATTCCTGTCGTGCCTCGGATTGTGTATCGCTTCGGGAATCATCTGGAATTGGATTGTGCTGGATCTTTTCGCGATCCTGCTGATCCTTCGTATGCGTGCCGAAGAAAGAGTGATTATCGGATATGCCGTGAAATACGCGAGCGTAGTCCGCTGGAAATTATTTCCAGGAGTGTGGTGAAAATGGAAAAACTGGAATTGAATATCGTGGAAGCGGTGCTCAGGAATATCAAGAATTGTCTTTTCCATCTTGACGCAGGTCAGCTCGAACGATTTCTGGTGTGGTTGGAATCGCATACAAAATCGAAGGTCTCAGAAGGCGGAAAGTTGAATTTCCAATTCACTACCTGGCTTGAAGCCCTCCCGAAAGGACAAGTGTTGGATGAGGGTTTTTTAATTGCAAGTGAGATTTTTTGGTTTCGGTATAGAGGAGAATTTGATGAAAGCAATTAATCCGTACAAGGTATTTATCGCATTGCTGGCCGTGGCAGTAATTTGGATAGCCCCGATACTGATCCAGCAGCATACAGATGCGATAAACAATGCGCAAGTAAAAGGAGACGTACCTTCGTTGATTACTGTCCCCGGAGTAAGTGCATTACCTCCCGATGTATGCAGTGATGACTGCAAGGTATGGTATTGCGGTCATAAAATCCCAGGCGGCGGTTGCACAGAATGGACCTTTCATTGTGCAGGCTGTTCTGGAGGAGGTGACCCGCCGCCCCCAGTCTATTCGCCTCCGACCGTATCTGCATCTCTTACCTGCGGGATCTGGGGAAGTCCAGGCTGGTGTATCAATAACGGCAAGGTTGCAATCACAGCAGCAGACCCGCAGGGGTACTCTGTCAATATAAGTGGAAACATCACCGTCAGCGGCATCAGCACGCCGTTTTCATGCGCCAATCCATGCAGCTTGAGTATGCCCTCCGGAAGTGGATCTGTTTCATATTCTGCATCTGCTCCTACATCGGGATTATCCAGCGCCGCGGGAAATATCGCATTTAATTTTGACTCTGGAAAACCTGTCATTACCAGCAGCACATCCGGGTCGCAAAGCGGGAGCTGGCATACCACCGCAGGCGCGGCTGTGACTGTCTTATCCAGCGATGCAATTTCAGGCCTGCAATCTATTTCCATTACCAGGAACGGAATGCCTGTGTCTTCGCCATTCGCTCTGTCGGATGGAACACATACGATTGCGGTGCTGGCCATGGATGTTGCAGGAAATCAATCCACATCCACTTTCATTGTGAAGGTGGACAGCGTAAAACCAATTATCGCTTTCAATACGACCGGCCTGTCAAATGGAGCCTGGTTCAGGAGTGCCACGGTTGGGGTGGATGTGTCTGATGTAACTTCAGGAGTGCAGACGCAAATCATTACACATAACGGCTTCGTCGAATCTGCTCCCATATCGTTCGTGGATGGAACTCACGACATATTTGTAACCGCAACAGACAACGCTGGAAATGTCGAAGCGTCATCCTACTCCATTCAGGTGGATGGAACCCCGCCAATCATCGTCCCAACCTTCATGAGTACAAGTGGATCAAATGGCTGGCTGGTCTCTGCGGCAACTATTTCCGCTGATGTGAGCGATGCCTTGTCCGGGATCGCCTCCACCCAATATCGTGTGAACGACGGGTCATGGCAGGATGGCGATTCTGTCATGGTAGGGGATGGCATCCAGAGAATTGATTTTCAGGCCTTTGATGCGGCTGGCAATCTGCAAGTTGCCTCACAGGAAGTACAGGTGGATACCCTTCCACCTGTCTACAACTTCGATACAACCCTGGATGGTTCTGTGCTTTCAGGAACAGTGATCCTGTCGGGGAATATATTGGATGCAACTTCAGCGGTGCATAACGTGGAGTTCTCCCCGGATGGATCCAACTGGCTGGCTGCGTCCTTTGTCGAATCCCGCTGGAGTTTTGAACTGGATACATCGACGCTGGATAATGGCGACCATTCCTTATATTTGCGTGCCACAGATAAGGCGGGCAACATGGGACAACCCTTCGGCACACATGTCATCCTGGATAATTTTGCTCCCTATGTGAATTTGACGGATACCTGGAATATCTGGGAAAGCGGTTCCTTGGACGTACTCAACAATGTCATCCCCTTGAAGAGCGTTAGGATCGTTGTGCAGGATCCAATGCTGCGCTATCCGGATCGGGTCATTTATTACGATCTGCCTGCACCAACAACCGTCTCATGGGATCGGGTGATTGGGCCTGCCAGCGCGCCGCCCGGTTCGTACACAGTCAACGTGGAGGTTTGCGACATCTATGCTTTGTGTTCAGAAGACATAGGCACGATCGTTATCCCTGACACGCCAGCGCCCACTCCATTAATTCAACTGCCCTTAATTGAAATCCCAAAATGGATCCCGCCCATTCCATTTTTGCCTGGGCCAGAGCCAGCACCTGAACAGCCCATCGTCGTTCAAGCGATTGTGATTCCAATTCAAGAGGATGTACAGCTTGCCCCATTTCCCATCTGGATCATCTTCGTTATCAGCGCCTTCGTACTGTCCTTCTCATTTTTACTACTACTTGACCCGCGTCCGGCGGCCTTGCGATCCTTAACCAGTTCGCTACACCAACATATTCAATATCAAAAGGAATGATCATGTCTCTCGAACTTTCAACTGTTCTTCTTGTTTTTCTTCTCGCCATTATCCTGGCTGTATATAACCAGCGTCAGGCCTCCGCCCTGCGCGGTATGGAACGCCTGGTGCAGGATTTTGTTGCCATGCAGATCCGCGACCGCCGCACGCGGCACATCGACGGGCTTGCCAACTATATTGATCCTTTGGAATGGCTGGCAAACCAGGCCAGCTCGGAATTGGAAGCGCCGCTCACTATTAGCGAAGTCATGCGCGTGATCCATGAAGTGCAGGCGGTGGAACTGCGTGCGTCCAATGGACAACGTATCATCGTTTCCACTTCTCCCAAATCCAACCTGATGCGCTTTGACCGCAGAGTACGTGCTGCGGGCAGACAAAAAAGTGCAGCAGATCGTGTGGCTTCGTTTGCTTCGCGACCGCTGCTTGGCAGGTCACGCTGGGGCTGGGGCGTGCAGACCATCGAGCGGATCATGTCGCAGACGAATGAATTCTTTGATGTGGAGGCAGATGCAGTAGCCGAACGGCTCGGCCTGAAATGGGATAAGCCTTCGCGCTTGTGGTTTTATGTGGTCAAGTAATATATTTCCTGTGTACGGATTGTTGCTTTCCGTCCTGATCATCGGCGGGGTACAGGATTGGCGGACAGGAGAGGTCAGCAATTGGATCAGCATCCCGCTTTTCTCCATGGGTGCAATCGCGCCTTTTTTGCGCTTGTTCCTTTTGGATAATATATCTGTAAATATATTATCCATTTTTGTGATGGGCGTGATCACGTATGCCGCCATCAAAGGCTGGATGGGCGGTGCGGATTGGAAAGTTTTGGTTGGTCTTTTTGGATTGTGGCCGCTGGCAGGATTTGCGGCTCTGGTTGTTGCCGGGGTATGGGGTGGCATCATCATTCTAAAAACAGGTGATCGCAACAGGCGTTTTCCAGGGGTGACCGCCTTCGCCTTCGCAGCCTGCTTGACATTATTTTGATGTTCTCTATAATCCTTTTTGAATGAGGTGTGATTTCCCCTGGGAAAATCGCGCCTTTTTTTATTTCCATTACATCAGTTCATAGGAGCCAACATGTTTATTACACTTCAGTTTCAGATCAACATCTTTTATCTTCGACTGCTTCAACTTATCTCCGATCCGCACGGGGATGACTATGGAGAAAAAGCAGTCATCCTCGTGCTGGTCGTGCTGGGTGGTGTGGCTGCGTTTGCTGCCTTCGGCGGCAAGATCGTGGATCTGATCAGCCAGGCAACCACTGGAATCTAGAATGCGTCTACTGCGCCTGCTTTTCTCACGCCGTGGCGATGAATTTGCCGAGACCGCGATTGCCATGCCGGTGATCGTGTTGGTCACGATCGCACTGATGAACTTAACCATGGCCGGGTTCGCGAGTGTCAATGCCAACAACGCCGCCAATTATGGCGCGCGGGTCGGGAGTGTTCATCAGCAGGGTCCGGCAGGCGCGGCATACAACGCCGCCCAACAATCTGTGGCCTTTGCAAGCGTAGGTGATTACTCCGTCTCGGTATCGGGCGGCGGATTTCCCGGCGCACAGATCAATGTTCAGGTCGATTGGAGCGTCCCCAACCTGATGGGCGGCTTGCTGGGTTTCTTCGGCGGTGACAGTCTTGGCTCAGATATAAAAGGTGCAGCCATGTCTGTCTTTCGTCAGGAGGGTTGGTGATCCAGCATTTGTTGGTGTCGCGCAGGGGTGATGCGTATGCCTGGTTTGCCGCCATGCTGGTGTTTGTCTTCATCCCGCTCGCGTCGCTGAGCATTGATGTGACGCGCATGATGTATGTCAGAGGCCATTTGCAAACCGCAAACGATGCGGCCTGCCAATCGGCAGCGGATGCATTGGATGTGCCCTTGTTCATCTCGACCAGCCAACAGCGCATCGAGCCTGGTCTGGCTCGTCGTCAGGGCGGCGTGAATTTTCTGCCACCTTGAGCGACGCGGGCAAGATCCGCTACAACATCCAGGGGCTTGCCATCGATTTTCCCGCTCCCACATTTGCGCATTGTGTTGCGACCGTGCAGGTGGAACACCTGATCCCGCTCACTCCAGATATGAATGTCGTGATCGAAACCACATCCGAGATGCGTACGCTGACGCTGCCGTAGAGGTACATGTGCCATTTGATATTGAATTCAACTTTCGCAAAAACGAAGACGCGCTCTGGCTGGTTGTCTTTGCCTTGCTGATCATTGCCGCGTTGGTGGGCATGTCCCAAATTGGGCAGAATGCCACTCCGATGGACACTGGTGCTCCGCGCTTGCTTAACTGGTCTGACTGGCGTTTGTTACAGGCGCAGCGCGCATACACAATGGAACTCTCGATTTTGCGAACCGACGCGATGCAATTGGCACAGGCCTTGGAGCAGAAGCCCAATCCGGTTACGACTCAGTTTCTAATCGAGAAGATCGCTCAGCACACAAAAGAAGGTGATCCGTCTCTGGAAAGCGCGCGCCTGGCTTTGGAAAACGCGGCACTGAATGTGCGCGACTGGTCCACCGGTACATTGGACCGCGATACTGCCATCCTGTCTGTGCAGGATGCGTTGACTCTGTTGCAGCAATAATGATGAATACCACTTTGGACTTTTCCCATCAACGCGCTCTGGATGATCTGCTGCAGGCGGAGCGTGACCTGCGCCGAAAAAGCGAAGAGGCCAACCGTGCCATACGTCAGGTATTGGTTGAAACTGCAAATCGCTTCGATGGAACACGACTGGAATCCCTGCGGCGCGACGATCCATCCATCCCGACCAATTGGGGAGCGTTGGATTGGAAAAAGTTTTTTGAAGATGTTGCTGCTCCATCGCGGGGTTGGGTCCCTGTGCCTGTTGCTCCTGATACACGTGTGCAAATTGAATTACAACGGCAGATTTCTGAATTGCAATCTGCTTTGGATAAAGCTGAGCTCGATCTCAAGGAAGAGCGGACAAAGGTTGTGGTTGCCGTAGCGACTCCCGTTGTACGGGTAGTGGAAACAGCAGATGTCGATCAAATAGTAGTGGCGGCTGATGCTATTGAAAATATTCCATCGGAAGCGACACCGGCTCTCTCCGTTATCGTCCAGAACACAAAAGAGATGCTCGGGAACTTTCCTCAAAAAATTCCCACTGCCTTTTCGAGTGTGTTGAGCGGTGGCGGGCGTACTGGCGGCGACCTGGTGCGCGTTTTCCAACGCTATTGGTTGATCTTGTATTTGATCGGGCACTGGCGGCTGGCAGCCTCGATGGAGCTGGAAGAGGCTCTGGCTGAAACGGTGGGGGTCTCGGCGGGATCCGGCTCGATGCACCGTGTGTTGGAAGATATGGAAAAAGCTAACGTGTTGACCATCGAGATCCTTGATCTCAAGTCTCCGCGCACTGTCTTGAAACTATATCGACTATCCCCTGAAGGTGAGAAGCTGTATCAGGCTCTCTTCCAAACCAGAGCGTATGAGAATGACTGGTCCCGCCTGATCCGTTTACATGAAGGCGCACGTTTTCCAGAACATACACTGGCAGTGCTGGCTTTCACGATGCACGCGCGTAAACGCGGTTGGGCGACACAGGTATTACCCGAAGTAAAAAAAACAAAGTCCGTGCCGGATGCGTGGGTTATGCGCGGGGATGAGAAGCTATATGTTGAAGTTGAGTTGGGCGAGAAGGAACGCGTATCCAAGTGGCGCAATCAGGCAGTTCTGAATGGTGGGCGCACGGTGTTATGTGCATCGACTCAAAAGTCACGCGCCCGCCTGGTTGGAGATTGCAAGCTCGATCATCTTCCAGGGCTGGCGACTGATCTGGAATCGCTGGTCCGAGGTAAGTTCAGAGAGATTAACTCGACTTCTCCTCTCTGGTTGGCAAGTTGGAAATAAGGGAGGGTGTTCTGCGGAAGGCTGTCTGAATCCAGACGACTTACCGCAGGCTACTCGCCTGACAGAACCTTATCAATTGAAAAGCGCCGGACGGAAACCTCCGTTCGCGCGTACCGAATCATTCACCAAGACTCTGCGTCCTGGTGTTTGCCAGGGCGCGCATTTTTTCACGGAGGTATTCCATGGATATCAAGAACCACAAGACATTGACCGGCATGGCACTGGACAGTGTGGCAGCGAAGCTCGATGCTGAATTGCCGAAGGATGCTTACAAAGCTGTACCGGGCGCGGCAGACCTGACCGACATCGATCCCAACTACATGCGCAAGATCTTGAACGAGGTCTTTGGCTTGTGCGGTATCGGCTGGGGTTACAAGTACGACTCTGCCGATATGCACACCGAGATCGAGGAGCGCAAGCGTTCCAGCGGAGGCGTGCGCCGCGTGTATGTGGCGACGCTCAGACGCCTGACCTTCTGGTACAAGCTGAGCGATGCGGATGGCAGTGTCGTGACTTGTGAGATCGATGCATCTGGCGGAAGCGACAACGATGTTGAAGCCTACGCCATGAAGGGTGCGATCACCAACGCACTCGGCCATGCTTCTTCAAACCTCGGCTTTCAGGAATCCGTGTATCTAGGCAAGCGTTCTCACAAAACGGTTGGCAAGACAAGCGCTCCCGCGAAGGCCGCAGTTCCCGCCGCATCAAAGCCTGCGCCGAAAGCCGCCAAGCCTGCTCCAAAACAGGAAGCGATAGTTGTTCCTGTTGCAGGCGACCCAGCCGGTTTTGTGATCCAGATCGGTCAGCGTGCCGGGCAGAAGCTCGGTGATCAGGATCGCACGGTCATCGAGTGGTATGCGAACTCGATGAAAGCCAGCAGTGATCAACAGGTCACTTTGCAGGGCGCCGCTCGTTCGCTGCTCTCCGCCCGCCCCAATGGACATAAGCCTGAGCCGGTTGCTGGCTAGTCCAACGGTTCTTTCCAAAGGTTCTGCTTTTCTTTGGGAGGCTTTGCCGCCTCCCATCTTTGCAGGTCTCCAGGGTTATGACCCTGTTACCGTAGTTGAACTTTAATAATTTACAAACGAATTATCACAACAGACATCAGTCTGTTAATTTTATTTGGAACCAATCCTGGCAGGAGACATGAACGCTGTTCCCCTGCCTGTTAAATAAATTTATCTGGAGAAACCATGCCCGTCAAAAAAACAACCACAAAAAAGATAGCGGCTGCAAAAAGACCGCACAAGAAATGCCTGTTATTGAAGATGCCATCGGGCAAGTTGAACAGGAAGAAATTGTCCCGCCTCTCGTGCAGCATCAATTGCTTCTTGCGGCGGAGACATCTTCCGTTCCGAAACGAAGCCATCCCGCCCGCCCCCTTCCACAAGCCAAGGAACAATACGATCTCAATCTTTTCGTTGGCAGCGGAGTGATCCGTTCTGTGTGGGGCAAAAATAATGATGTCTTTGCCCGTCTGGCTTTATCTCAACGCGGAAACCTGATCGAAAACGATGATACGTTTACATCTTTTGTGACACTGCGTTTTGCAGATGGAATGATCTGCGGCATTCCGATTTCCATTCAGCCTGGCGATGTGTTGAAGATCCAGGGCTATCTGGTACACAAGGGAATACCAGGAGACACTGCGAAAATTCCTGGATAAGGCCAATGCCATGAGTTTCCTGAATTATGTGGATCCTGCGGATCTGCCAGCCTGGCGCCTGTTGACCCTTGAGCGGCGGAATGGTTTGGTAAATGTTCTTGCGATGTCGCTTTTGGACGGCAATGGCATTCAGCTCTCTCATTTTGGAGAAGCCATTCAGGAGAAAAGTTTGAACCGCGTGCAGGTCGAAGGCATCGTCGCGCGGATATGGGAATACCGCCACGATGATGGTGTGGACTTTGTTGCCCGTATTGCCGTCTATGATGAACACACACCTGTTGACCCAAAGCGTGCTGGCAACTTTGGACGCGCACGCAGGGCGGCGCACTACATCACGATCCGTTTTGCAAATGGAAAGACTTCTTCGGGTGCAGCCATTCGCCTGCAATTGAAAATGCGCATTCGCGTGGTGGGCGAATTGCGCGATAAAGCGCAGGTCGTATCTTGCGCGACGAATTGCTCAAGACCGGTTCCTCCGAGGTGGCTGCCATGATGCAGCGCGTGACGGATGCTGGTCAATTGTCCGAGATCAGGAACCAGCAGGAAAGCCTGCATGTTCTGACCAATGCAGTGGTGGTGTATTCGAAAGGATGAAGGAGGAAGGATGAGGGATGAAGAAGTACAAAAGAGCAAAAGATTTGCTCTTCTCTCACCTTCTTTCCCTGCCCTGATCTTATTCATCATTCACCATTCATCATTCATCCTTTTCTCTTCCCTCTCGGCGTAATGCGTCCGGCCAGGTTCGTGACCTGGCAGAGGATCTGCCCTATTGGGCAAACAATCACTTCTCCATGCTTTTCTCCTCCTTGCAGCTCCCTCCGGACAACGGGTCAATCACATCTCGCGTTGTCCAAAAGGCGAGTCTCTTATGGAGGCGATAGCCAGGCGAGGTGTTTGTCGGGAGCGGCTATTCGTCGCTCCCATCTTCATCCCGCGCGCGCCTTATTCATGAATACGGTCGGGCTTTTTTCCGGGTTCAATTCCCGGCGGGATGACTGAGTCGGTCACATGATTGACTCCAGAAGACAGTAAACCTTTATCAGAAACCATTCGGAGCGAATTCATTGAGGATGCCTGCACTTGGCTTGCATCTCTTTGGTTCGCTCTTTTTGTTTTTCTGCGAAGCTTTATTCTTTTCCTGAAGTTTGGGCTAACCGCCCCTTCTGCCTTTTAGCGCTTTGCGCTTGTGTGTAGAGTGGCCTTTTGGTCTCTACTCACTACTTTCAAATCCAAAAGAGGTTAATCTAATGAAACGTTCCATGTATGTACTCCTTTCCCTGCTTGCGGTCTTTGCGCTTGCTGCCTGCGCTCCGCAGGGGACACCCACACCTTCCATCGCCGAGCTTCAAGCGATCGCAATGGCCAATGCCCAAACTCAGATCGCTTTGACTGCTGCTTCCATTCCAACGATTACACCGCTTCCGCCTACGCTGGAACCTACACCTATTCCTGTTCTGCCAACCGAATTGCCTGTACAGCTGACAGAAACACCTGTTCAACCGGCGGCACTGGCGCCAGCTGTCGTCACCACCGAAGACGTCAGTCTGACGAGCGAGGAACTATGCGGTGGACCGTTGAGCGAAATGGATGGCCCACAGGCACAAGTAACTTTCAACAATGTCACCGACGGCGACCTGTCCCTGTATCTTTATATTTATACGAACGAATACGGATGCGGGATCGGAAATGTCTCCATTGCCCCTCTTGAATCTGTTACGACCAGTGTTCCGCAGGGTTGTTACGATTTCTATGGCTGGATCACTGGCCCCAAGGATTCTACACCTGCTGGCTATGGCTGTCTGACCTTCGACCAGACCGTTAAAGTAAAAAACAACACGCTGGTATTTGTAGATCAATAAAAGTAAGAATGACAGGCCAACGAGCCTGATGTTCCGTTTGCTCCCAATCCCATTTTTTATGGGCTGAGGGAGCGGCGAAATAGAGTAGCCATTGCTTCCTCGGCCAAGAAAGAGGTATGCAATGGCCGCTTTATTTAATCCCGGAACGTGGCAAGGTACTGCGATACGAATTCCCGGCACGAAAAAGACTTTGAATGAGCAACAGTCCGCACAGGTCGTGCAAACGATCCTGCCTGCATTATCGTGCAGCGCTGCGAATGAAGTCCGCCGTGTTATGGCGGGCGAAGCAGATACGCTGACTTTTGTTGCTCATCTTGAAGTTGCCGGGATGATCGCTGGTTACTTGAAACGCTATCCCCCTCTATAGCAGGACGCTATCCGCTTTCTGCAACCGAGAGGCGCATTCGTGTGCCTCTCGTTCTTGTCTGGATATCCTGCTGCATCCGAAACTATATATGAAGGGACGCCCATTTCTTTACGGGCGTCCCTTTCTTTTGAGAGGTGAAATTTGAAAGTGAGATTATTATGCCTGTGACCATTTTTTGTGCCGTCTGCGGTGATCCGGTTCAGGTCAGCGCATCGCATGTCCCCAGACGCGTGACCTGTTCGATATTCTGCCGTATCCCATGGCAGCGGCAGTTTGAGATCGATCCCGAGGATTTGCTTCTCGCAGTCTGGAATGAACCAGTGAGAGCCATCGCCGCATCCTCGATGTCAGTGATAAGGCCATCGAGAAACGCTGCAAGCGGTTGGGCGTCGTCAAACCGCCGCGAGGGTATTGGGCAAAGATACAGTATGGCGCTTGAATGAGTCCGCTTTGCTGGCGCTCGGTTGGTCGAAGGAAAAGATAGAGAAGTTGTGTGAAAG
>NZ_JADJKT010000017.1:0-42969 GCF_016705895.1 Candidatus Villigracilis affinis
CTTTTTGATACGGCACACCGTCATCAATTTTTCAGATTCGGGAAATGACATGCCAAGCAATTGCTGCGGCCTTTCCATTTCAGCCACGAGGTAAAGCGTGTCTGTTGTTGAGGCTTTACCAGCCAGCGCGGCGCATCGTTGCCCGAGTGCTTCGGTTGCTTGTCGTCATGCGTGCGTGCGATGATCCCATCCGCGGTGACGCCGACCCAAACCGTTTGATCAGGCATCAGGTCGGTGGCGGTGAGCATCTTCGCAGACTTGCCCTTCTTCAAGCTGACGATCTGTGTGCGACGGCGATCACCATATGCGGATTTCACTTTCAGCAATTCATCGGCCACCACACCGCGCATCAATTTCGGCGACTTAACAAGCGTAGTCAATTTCGCCGATGATGCGGTCACTTCACTTGTATTCGGTTTCGATTTCTTGCGTTCAGGCGCGGCCAGGCGGCGCAATTGCATATCGAGAATGGCGTTGGCCTGTAACTCTGTCGCTTGTAGCGCTTCATCAGTTTTTGGCGGGCAGTTTCAACGTCTGGTGCGCTGCGGATAATCCAATTAATTCGTCAGATTCTTTAATGCGATCAAATATCCTTCGAGGATATGCGCGCGGGCTTGGCTTTTTCAGGTCAAATTCAGCGCGTCTTTTATGACTGCTGATTCGGTGCTCGACATAAACACGGAGCGCCTGTTTGAGAGTGAGGTGCGCGGTTCGCGCCGTCAGCCAACGCAAGCAGGTTGATGCTGAAAGTGGTCTGCATCGGAGTGCGCTTGTACGGTCGCGCAGCACAGCTTCCGGCTCGGCGTTCTTCGTCATTTCGAGGACGATGCGCATGCCCTGACGGTCGATTCGTCGCGCAGATCGGAAAGCCTTCCGAGATGACCATCGCGCGCCAATTCGGCAATGCGCTCGATCAAGCTGGACTTGTTGACCATGTACGGCAGTTCGGTGACGATGATGCGGCTCTTGCTGCGTTCCATCTCTTCGATGCGCCTTGGCCTTACCGTGATTTCGTCCGCGCCCCGAGCCATACGCAGATTGATTCCTCTTCGCCTTTTTCCTGAATGATAATGCCGCCCGTGGGGAAATCAGGACCCTGTACGAATTCCATCAACTGCTCAACATCGATGTCATCAAGTTTTTCCCAGCGTTCGATCATATATATGATCGCATCCACGATCTCGCTGAGGTTGTGCGGCGGAATGGACGTGGCCATACCCACGGCAATACCCGTTGCGCCGTTCACCAAAAGATTCGGAATCGCGGCTGGCAGCACATGCGGCTCTTCGAGCGTGTCGTCGAAGTTCGGGATGAAATTTACTGTGTCTTTGTTGAGATCAAAAAGAATATCAAGCGCGGCAGAGGTCAGGCGCGCCTCGGTATAACGCATCGCGGCAGGCGGATCACCATCTACAGAGCCGAAGTTACCCTGACCATCCACAAGCAACGTACGCATGGAAAAATCCTGCGCCATGCGTGCCATGGCTTCGTACACCGCAGAATCACCGTGCGGATGATATTTACCAAGCACTTCACCGACGATACGGGCGGATTTCTTGAAGGCCGTATCAGCACGGATACCCATGTCGTACATCGCATACAGAATACGGCGCTGCACGAAGCTTGAGTCCGTCACGCGCATCGGGCAGCGCGCGGGCCACAATCACGCTCATCGCATAATCGAGATACGATTGCTGCATTTCAGTGTCAATATCTATTTTTCTGACAATACCGAGTTCCATATCAAATCCTTTTTTAGCCGCAGAAAATGGGAAGGAAAGACTGCGTTCTTCGCGCTTTTCGCGGTTAATGATCTTTGTTGTGAATGAATGTTCTATTTCGGGGCTTATCTTACGGGAAAGATGGCAGTCGTCAAAGTGGCTTGACTGACTTCCCACCTCAAAGTAAATCACGCTCGCATGCGGGTCGCCAAGTGGTAAGGCATCAGCCTTCCAAGCTGATATTCGTGGGTTCAGATCCCATCTCCCGCTTTTTGTCGGTGCTTCAGTGTCACGTTTCAGGTGTCAAGTGCGTGACACTTGACACTGGAGCACCTGACCCTTTAACGGGCCCGTGGCGCAGCGGTTAGCGCAGGCGACTCATAATCGCTTGGTCGCAGGTTCGAATCCTGCCGGGCCCACACTCCATTCATGTTTCATGGGAAAAATCCTTTTTTCCGGTGTTTATCTGTGGTTACAAACCACATCCCAATCTCTTAATCCAAAAATCTAATGTACAATTCCAGCATGCCCTTGCTGTGGATTTCCATAACTTTATTACAGGCATCCTTGTTTCGAGCCTGTTCTCCTTTAGCTTGATCATATGGGGCGGCGCGGGATTGCCATCATACTCACGGCCAGTCTCTTTCTCCCCTACGCGGTTTTCCTCCAAGACAGCATTAAGATCGTATCGTTCGATAGAATTCATTCATATAGTCTACACATTCTTTTTCTTCTTTGGGGCAGTCTGGTATCAATTCCGCCAACCCAGCATTGACGCATCCCAAGTCGCTTTTTACAACGACCGCGAATATGAAATACTGGTCACAGGCAGGCTGGTGGAGCCACCGGATTACCGCGACACCTACACAAACCTGCATCTCAAAGTGGAAGCCGTGGATTCAGGCAGCGGTGACCTGCCGACACAGGGTGAATTGCTGGTACGCGTACCCGCCAACCAGACCTATGAATACAGTGAACTCATCCGTGTGCGCGGCAGGCTCAAAACCCCTCCCGAAGATGACGATTTTTCCTATCGCGAATACCTTGCCCGCCAGTACATTTATTCCTACATGCCTGTCGCGGAAGTCACCCGCCTGCCCTGGAAAACGAAGAATCTATTCTTTACCGAAATATACAAACTTAAACAGGCCTTGCTTAATAACACCTACCGCCTCTATCACGACCCCGAGGCTTCCCTGCTGGCGGGGATCCTCTTCGGCGTGGACCCAGCCTCACCCGTGAATTACAGGATGCATTCAAGAACCCGGCACCGACACATCATTGCCATCTCCCGGATTCAATATTGCCATCATCGCGGGAATGTTCTTCTTTCTTTTCAAGCCCATTCTCGGTGAAAGGCTTGGCGCGGTGGCTGCAATCATCGGGATCTCTTTCTACGCCTTCCTTGTCGGCGCAGACGCCGCCGTGATACGCGCCACGCTCATGGGAACCATTTCACTGGCAGCACGACAACTTGGCAGGCGCAACACGGGGTTGAACGCATTGGCGGCTGTTGCATTCTTCATGGCTTTCTTCAACCCGCTTGTGCTTTGGGATGTGGGCTTTCAACTTTCATTCTTCGCCACACTGGGACTCATCCTTTACGCAGAACCATTTTCGAATTTCACCAGCAACATCATTTCAAAATTCTCAAAAAGCGACACAAGCATGCTCACCCGCCTCATCAACGACTACTTCGTACTGACCTTTGCAGCACAACTAACCACCATTCCAATCATGGCTTATCACTTTAAACGCATCTCCCTTATCTCGTTCATCGCGAATCCCTTCATCCTGCCTGTACAGCCCGCAGTAATGGTCGGTAGCGGGCTGGCTGTTTTCGTCAGCCTCATCATTTTACCCGCTCGGCCAGTTGCTCGCGTGGATCGCATGGCCCTTCTCCATATACCATCCGCATGGTGGAATGGTTCGACAAGGTCCCGCATGCATCCATTTATCTTGGAGACTCGTCCATCTGGCTGGTCACCTCTTTTTATTTTTGCGCTTCTCGCTGTGACCTTTGGCTGGTCGGCCATTAAAGGTGGTTCAGCACCCGTAAAGAGGTGCTTCGTTCCTTCATCCTGACAGGCATCATCATGCTGTTATTTTCCTGCACACTTGTCTTTTGGCGCTCCGCCGAAACCGCAGGCGATGGAGAATTCCACATCACCTTCCTGGAAGTCGGCTCTGCGGATGCCGTGCTGATCCAAACACCCGAAGGCAGGAACGTGCTCATCAACGGTGGAGCAAGTGTCTCCGAACTTTCAGATGAACTTGGCAGGCGTTTGCCGTTCTTCTCGCGCAAACTCGACTGGCTTGTCATCGCATCCACACAGGAGGAATCAGATCAAGGCATTGCCGCGCATCATGGAAAGATATCCGCCCGATAATGTTTTGTGGGCGGCAATATGCAGGCTTCATTCGCCGCCAGGAGTTGGATAAATTCTTCGCGGATCACGAGATTCCCATCACCCGGGCGGGATCAGGACAAAGGCTTGAGCTGGGTGGCGGCGCATTTATCGAGATCCAGGCCGCAGGTCCGAAGGGAAGCGTGATTCTCATCGAATATAAGAACTTCCGTGCCCTGCTTCCCATTGGCGCTGGGGAAGATAATATGGGTACGATCAACTTTGGCGATGCACTCGAAACAAAAGTGGATGTGCTACTGCTGGCCGATTCCGGGTACGCGCCCTCCAACCCACCTGGGCTCATTGAGACCCTTAAGCCATGGTGGTGGTGCTGAGCGTTTCCGCAGGCGACCGGACGGACTGCCCTCGCAAGAAGTGTTGGAAGCCCTGGATGGCTACTCTCTGCTGCGAACAGACCGCAACGGGTGGATTACCGTGACCACCGATGGCGACACCATGCGTGTGGATGTGGAACGCGGTGAAATCATCGCAGCTCCATAGGAACAAAGTACCCTTTGATTATGCGGGTGGGATGCTAAAATACCGCCCACATAATCAAAGGAGAATGAAATGAAATCTAATTTAAAGAGTACTTGGCTTTATTATTATCCTGGCGCTAACTGCACTGGCCTACGCCGCCCCGAATGTAAGTTCACTCCTCAACCCCATGCCCAGCGATGATTTTTCAAGCGACAGCAGCGGCTGGGGCACTGGCACAGACAGTTCAAGCTCGGTCGAGTACGCCAATGACGGGTTGCAGATGATCGTATACACGCCCTTCTACGTCACCTGGTCTACCCAGAGCCTTGAGACTTTCGAAAACGTTCACATCGAAGTCAGCGTGAAAAATGAAAGCACCGATCCCGAAGCCCTTTACGGCATTGTTTGCAACGAATTGGGCTCCACTGAATCATTTTATTATGTAGGCATCTCCCCGGATGGCTATTATGCCTTCATCAAATCTGCTGTTGCACAGGATGATGTTTTCCTCAAGGAAGGCACTTCCGATGTGATCTCCGCCGCAGGGGGTTCTGTCCGCCTCGGACTGGATTGCGGGAATGGCACACTGGCCCTATACGTGAATGGCCAGCAGATCGACAGCGTTTCCGACTCTACCTACACTCAGGGTTCGATCGGCCTCTTCGCCGCCACCGATGACCAGGACTCAGGCACGAATGTAACGTTCGACGATTACATCGTGACAAAACTGGGTGAATAAAATTCAAGCAACTTGAAAGTAAAAGTCCCCGTGCATTTTCGGCACGGGGACTTTTTAATTGCTTTATCTTACGGTATGTTTACTGTAAAGCTCCACACGAGGCTCCACTCGCCGGGGATGCCGTTCATATTGATGGCACGGACGCGCCAATAGTACAGGCCGTTTCCAAGTGCGGTCAGTTCGCGGGTGGTGGAGGCGGCAACGTCTTCGACTTCGGGACTGCTGAAGTCTTCGTTGTTATCCACTTGAAGCTGATACGTCACGCCGTTGACCACGGCTTCCCAGCTGAAAGTGGTTGTAGCTGTGACTTGAGCGTTCTCCGAATCCGTTTCGGGCGTGAGCAGGGTCGGTGCGGCGGGTGTGGAGGTGACCGTGAAGGTCTGAACCTCGCTCCACGCGCCTTCAACGCCGTAGACGTTCATTGCGCGGACACGCCAGAAGTACGTACCATCTGTCAGCGGTTCGGGCAGTTCACGGGTGGTGGTTTCCGCAGTGTCGTCGAAGGCAGGAGTGCTGAAGTCTTCGGTGTCATCCACCTGGACTTGATAGGTATCGCCGTTGCTCACCGCTTCCCAACTAAACGTTGGGCTGGTTGCTGCGTCGAGGGTTTCATCGTCTGCGGGAGTGAGCGGCAACGGAGCCAGCGGCGGGATGCTGACCACAACAGTGCGCGCATCGCTCCATTCGCCTGCTGAGCCAAGGTCGTTCACCGAGCGGACGCGCCAGTAGTACTCGCCATCGCTCAACGGCTTGGACGGGGTGTAGCTGGTGGCAGACAGAGTCTGTTCGATCTCAGGATCATCGAAGCTGGCACTGTCATCCAACTGGAATTGATATTCCTCGGCGGCAGTGACGCTCTTCCAACTGAAGGCCGGGGTGCCGGTGTTTTGCTCGTCTGCATCGGCAGGCAGCAACAGGGCAGGCGCTTGAGCCGGGATGTTGATGCGGAACGGCCAGGCTTCGCTCCACGGACCGGGCGTGCCATATTCATTGATGGCACGGACCCGCCAGAAGTAGTCACCGTTCGTCATGGCATCAGACAGTGTGCGGCTGGTGGTCTCGGCAGTGTTGTCGAAGGACGGGCTGCTGAATTCATTGCCATCATCCACCTGGATCTGGTATTGGGCGCCGAATTCCACGGCATCCCATATAAAGGTCGGGGTGCCGGTGTTGAACTCATTCGAGAGCGCAGACAGCGACATCTTGATCGCCAGCGGAATGGGCTGGTTGACGCTGAAACGCCAGACCGTGCTCCACGGAGCCACGCCGCCATAAATATCGACCTTGCGAACGCGCCAGTAGTAGGTACCATCAGGAAGGTTACCCGCCGGGGTGTAAGTGGTTGGCACAACGTTCGTGTCGACATCCGGGCTGCTGAAGGTCGAGTTCTTGTCGACCTGAATCTGATAGGTGGCTGTACCGGTGACCGTATTCCAGGTGAAAGTCGGAGTCGGGTCAAGAACAATGGCGCTGTTGGTCGGGCCAGACAGGGTAACCGTACCCGTCGGCGCAACCGGCGTTACTGTGACCGTGCGGGCTGCGCTCCACGGACTCCAGTTCCCGGCGGCATCCTTCACGCGAACGTGCCAGGAGTAAGAGCCAAGGGAAATGGTCGGCGGCGTGTGGCTGGTGGTGGTCAGTTCGATGGAGGTATAGGTCGGGCTTAAGAAGTCCGCATTGTTGTCATACTCGAACTGATACTTGCTTGCGCCGGTAACACTTGTCCACGAGAAGGCCGGAGTGCCTGTCACAGATGCGGCATTGGCGGGCGCACTCAGGTTCGGCGCAAGCGGCGCAATGGTATCCACTGTGAAGGTACGTGAAGCGGACCATGCTCCGGCGACAAGCCCGGTATTGATCGCACGGACGCGCCAGTAATAAATACCTTCGCCAAGTGTAGTGGCGGTGTAGTTTGTAATACCCACGGCGCCGGTTACATCCTGTAAGATGTTGGCAAGAGCAAATGTTGAAGCATTTGCGATCTGGATCTGGTAGGTATTGCCATTCGCCACCGTACCCCAGGTAAAGGTTGGAGTGGTGTCGTTCGTAGCCAGACCCGCAACAGGAGCGGTCAGTACGGGTGCAAGCGGCGTGGCCGGGTTGATCTGCACCGAACGTGCCGTTGCCCATGGGCTCCAGTTTCCGGCGGCATCTTTGGCGCGCACCTGCCAGTAATAGGTGTAAGGCAGCGACGGAGGCGTGATGGTCGGCGGGGTGTGGCTGGTGGTGGTCAATTCGGCAGAAGTGTAGACCGGGGAGAGCATATCCGCATTGTCATCATATTGGAACTGATACTTGCTTGCGCCGGTGGCTGCCGTCCACGTAAAGGCCGGGGTACCGATCACACCTGCGCCATCCGCCGGGGTGCTCAAGGCGGGGGTGGCAGGTACGATCGTATCCACGGTGAAGGAACGGGAAGCGCTCCATGCACCGGGGGTGAGGTTGATGTTCAAAGCACGCGCACGCCAGTAGTAGATGCCGTCTGGTGTAAACCCGGACGCGGGCGTGTAGTTCGTCACCGCAAGACCCGTGGCAGATTGTGCCAACGGCGACGCAAAGGTGGAGGCGGTCGCAAACTGGATCTCATAGGTGATGCTCGTGCCTGCAACCGCATTCCAGGTGAAGAGCGGAGTGGTGTCATTCGTCACCGCTGAAGCCGCAGGGGCGGTCAACGTGGGAGCCACCGGAGTCGCCGCATTGACTGTCAGAGTGCGCGTGAGACTCCACGGGCTCCAATTGCCAGCCGCATCCTTCGCGCGGACGTGCCAGAAGAAGTTGCCAAGAGCCATGGCTGGCGGGGTGTGACTGGTGGTTGTCAAGTCAGCGGAGATATAGAAGGCATGTCCGCTGGTGGAATTGAAGTTCGAATTGGTGTCGTACTCAAATTGATACTTGCTTGCCGTGGCGGGAGCTGCCCATGAGAAGGCAGGTGTGGTGGTGACAACCAAGGCATCGGCTGGCGCGCTCAAGTTCGGTGCAGCGGGCGGAGTCGTATCCACCGTGAAGGAACGCGATGCGCTCCATGCCCCGGCAACAGCCGCGACATTCACTGCGCGGACGCGCCAGTAAGTAATGCCATCTGCAAACGGGGCAGCGGGCGTGTAGTTTGTTCCAGCAAGACCCGCGGCAGATTGTGCCAACGGCGACGCAAAGGTAGAAGCCAATGCGAACTGGATCTCATAGGTAGACCCGTTGGCAACCGTACCCCATGTGAAGTCTGGCGTATTATCGCCAAGCACTGCCGAAGCTGCAGGAGCCGTCAATGCAGGTGCAAGCGGGGTAGCAGGGTTGACCGTCACCGTGCGGGCGGTGCTCCACGGGCTCCAGTTGCCAGCCACATCCTTCGCGCGGACGTGCCAGTAGTAGGTGTTGGGTACCGGCATCGCAGGCGGAGTGTGACTGGTGGTCGTCAATTCTCCAGAGGTGTAATCGGCAACGCTTGGTGAAGCGAAGTCAGCCTCAAGGTCATATTCGAACTGATACTTGCTCGCCGTGGCAGGCGCTGCCCACGAGAAGGCGGGAGTACCGACTACGATCGCCGCATCCGCCGGGGCGCTCAGGGTTGGAGCGGCGGGCGGAGTCGTATCCACAGTAAAGGAGCGAGATGCGCTCCATGCCCCGGCGACAGCCGCGACATTCACTGCGCGTACGCGCCAGTAAGTAATGCCATCTGCAAACGGGGCAGCGGGCGTGAAATTCGTTCCTGCAAGACCCGTGGCAGATTGTGCCAACGGCGACGCAAAGGTAGAAGCCAATGCGAACTGGATCTCATAGGTAGACCCGTTGGCAACCGAACCCCAGGTGAAGTCTGGCGTACTATCGCCAAGCACTGCCGAAGCCGCAGGAGCCGTCAATGCTGGCGCGAGCGGGGTAGCCGGGTTGACCGTCACCGTGCGGGCGGCGCTCCACGGACTCCAGTTGCCAGCCACATCCTTCGCGCGCACATGCCAGTAGTAGGTGTTCGGTACCGGCATCGTAGGCGGGGTGTGGCTGGTGGTCGTCAATTCGGCAGAGGTGTAATCGGCAACGCTTGGGGAAGCGAAGTCAGCCTCAAGGTCATATTCGAATTGATACTTGCTCGCCGTGGCAGGAGCCGCCCATGAGAAGACGGGAGTACCGACCACGATCGCGGTATCAGACGGGGCGCTCAGGTTCGGTGCAGCTGGCGGAGTTGTATCCACCGTGAAGGAGCGGGCTGCGCTCCATGCCCCGGCGACAGCCGCGACATTCACTGCGCGCACGCGCCAGTAAGTAATACCATCTGCAAACGGGGTCACAGGCGTGTAATTCGTCCTGCAAGACCCGTGGCAGATTGTGCCAACGGCGACGCAAAGGTGGAAGCCAACGCGAACTGGATCTCATAGGTGGATCCGTTGACAACCGTACCCCATGTGAAATCTGGTGTGGTGTCATTGGTTACCGCCGAAGCCGCAGGAGCAGTCAATACTGGTGCAACCGGGGTGGACGGGTTAATAATCAAAGAACGGGTCAGGCTCCATGGACTCCAGTTGCCAGCCGCATCCTTCGCGCGCACATGCCAGTAGTAGGTCTTTGGCAGCGGCGGGGTCAGCATGGAGGGTGGGGTATGGCTGGTGGTCGTCAGGTCAGCGGAAATATATAAAGCATGTCCGCTTGTGGAGTCGAAGCTCGACACAGTATCGTACTCGAACTGATACTTGCTCGCCGTGGCGGCAGCCGCCCATGTGAAGGCGGGTGAGGTAACCGTTGCAGCTGCATCGGCCGGGGCGGTCAGGTTCGGTGCAACGGGCGGAGTCGTATCCACCGTGAAGGAGCGGGCTGCGCTCCATGCCCCGGCGACAGCCGCGACATTCACCGCGCGCACGCGCCAGTAAGTAATGCCATCTGCAAACGCAACAACAGGCGTGTAATTCGTCACTGCAAGACCCGCGGCAGATTGCGGCAGCGGTGATGCAAATGTGGAGGCCAACGCAAACTGGATCTCATAGGTGGATCCGTTGACAACCGTGCCCCATGTGAAATCTGGCGTGGTGTCATTGGTGACTGCCGAAGCTATAGGAGCAGTCAATGCGGGTGCCACCGGCGTGGCCGGGTTAATGTTCAGGGAACGGGTCAGGCTCCATGAGCCCCAGTTGCCAGCCGCATCCTTCGCGCGGACGTGCCAGTAGTAAACCTTTGGCAGCGGCGGGGTCAGCATGGAGGGCGGAGTATGGCTGGTGGTCGTCAACTCGGCGGAAATATATAAAGCATGCCCGCTCGTGGAGTCGAAGCTTGATACGGTATCGTATTCGAACTGATACTTGCTCGCCGTGGCGGCAGCGGCCCACGTGAATGCGGGTGAAGTGGTCACTGCAGCTGCATCGGCCGGGGCGGTCAGGTTCGGGGCGAGAGGCGCGACCGTATCCACCGTGAAGGAGCGCGCAGCGGTCCACGGGCCTGCAACACTGTTGACATTCAAGCCGCGGACGCGCCAGTAATGGATTCCTTCCGACAGGGCTGTGGTCGTGTAATTGGTGACAGCGCCTGTGGACGAAGACTGCTCAACGATTGTAAAGGCCGAGGTGGTCGATAATTGAACCTCGTACGTGTATGTGTACGGAGTTCCGCCTCCGAGCGCGTTCCAGGTAAGCAGGGTGGTGTTGTCATTGGTAACAGCCGAAGCTGCAGGGGTGAGCAAGGTGGGCGCAATCGGCAGCGGCGGATTGATCGTGATGGTACGCGCCGTGCTCCATGGGCTCCAGTTACCGGCCGCATCCTTTGCACGGACGTGCCAGTAGAAGGTGCCCAGTGCCATGACCGGCGGGGTGTGGCTGGTGGTGGCCAACTCGATCGAGGTGTAGGTGGGGCTGAGCAGGTCTGCATTGTTGTCGTATTCGAATTGATACTTGGTAGCCGTGGCTGGAGCCACCCAGGAGAAGGCCGGGGTGCCGATGTTCGAAGCTGCATTCGCCGGAGCGGTCAGGTTCGGCGCAAGGGGTGCAGTGGTATCGATCGTGAAGGAACGCGAGGCGCTCCATGTGCCGCCCACATCGAGGTAGTTGGTGTTGCGCACACGCCAGTAGTAGATGCCATCGGGCAAAGTAGCAATGGGTGTATGGTTCAAAATGTTGAAGCCGGTGGTGACATCCATTTCCGGTGAGGCGAAGGTGCTGAGGTTATCGATCTGGACCTGATAACGGTCGTCATCCATCACCTTGTTCCAGGTCATGGTCGGGGTGTTATCCGAAAGTAATGCAGAGGCGGCCGGGCTGGTGAGGACAGGAGCAGCTGTCAGCGCCGGTGTGACCGTGAACTTCGACGTAGGCGCCCACGGTTCCCAGCCGGTGGCAGTGCGGATCTGCAACCGCCAGTAGTGCGAACCATAGTCCAGCGCCGGGCTGGTGTAGGAGGTGCCGCTGGTCTGGTAGCGTTCCATTTCAATGGTAGTGAATGCGGTTGTCTTTGCGACCTGAAGGTGATATTCAAGCGCGCCCGTGACGGCCACCCAGGTAAAGGCCGGGGTGGCTGTGGTGACAGCAGCGTTATTTGCTGGAGCGGTCATGGGTGTGACATTAATGGTGCGGATCTCGCTCCAGGAGGAATTATTTCCAGCCGCATCCTTCGCACGCATACGCCAGTAGTAAACTCCATAGGGAAGTTTCTGCGCATCACTCAACGTATAGCTGGTGGTTGTGATACCAGATTGAAATACGTACGGGATCTTGGCCGGGTTGGTAAATGGTTCCGTATCCACTAGAAGCGGTAGGCAACGGCCCAGTGACAGCAAACACACTAAAGGTCGGCTTGGCGAGGGAAGTAAAGCCATTATTAACCGGCAGGTTCAAAAGCGGCGCATCCGAAGGAACGTTATCGATCGTAAACGTGCGCGTCAAACTCCAGGGGCCCAACTCACCGAGAAGATTGATCGCTCTCACACGCCAGGAATACGTTCCATCGGAAAGGTCGGTGGGTTGTTGATAGCTGATCGGATTCCCTGTGAGGGTGTTGAAATTCACATCCGGGGTGCCAAACGTGGCATCGGTATCGATCTGGATGTTGTAGGTGTTGCCGGCAGGGACGCTGAACCACGCGAAGGAGGGGGTTCGATCGATCATGGAAGCGGCATTGGCCGGGGTATCCAACACGGGCGCAACGAGCGCCTGCAGGATCGTGAACTTCCATGCGGGAGTGAAGGGAACATTCGTCCAGGCACCACCGGTTCGCACGCGCAGACGCCAGTAATGGTCGCCGGGCACCAACGCTGTGGTGGGCGCGAAGGATGTGCCGCTGGTCTGGTACCGATCTATTTCCAAAGCACTGCTGAAATCGGGTGTTTCATCGACTTGCAGGTTGTATTCCAACGCACCCGGGGTGGCTCCCCAGGTAAAGGTCGGTTTGGTGTTGCTGGTCACAAAGTTATTGACCGGGCTGATCAAGGACGTGATGTATAGGGCGCGGGGAGCGCTCCAGGCAGAGTAATTCGCGCTGCCATCTTTTGCGCTGGCGCGCCAATAGTAGACGCCTGATTGAAGCGCCTCACCGGCTGTCAGGGTGTAACTGGTGGTGGCGACATTGGGAGCTTCCACCAGGGTGGATGAAAAATCGGAGCTGTCATCCACCTGGAAGTGATACGTGACTGCGCCGCCGGGGACGGGTGAACTCTTCACGCTCAGATCCGGTGTGGTATCAGATGTATATAAACCATCCACGGGCAGGTCCAGCAAGGGCGCGGGGTTGAACTTCGAGAACAGATCCAGCGTGCCGCCGTTGAATTCCGCGGAGACTGGAGGCTTGCTGCCCACACCATCGGTGGACAAGCTGTTGGTATTTTGATCCACGCCGTTGAACTGGGCAATCTGAATATAGTAGGTTATGGAGGCATCCAGATATACGGTCAGGCTTGAGTCGACATCCCACGGGTTACCGCCGATATCATCGTTACAACCGATGGCTGTGAGACTGCCGCCGGGGGTACCGCTCCAAACCGAGATCATCGTGTCGTAATCGCTGCCGCTTGTATCGAGCAAAAGTTCGCCCGGCAGGGTGGTCGTGTACTTGTACCAGACGGTATTCCGTCCGGCACTGCGGCTACAGGCATCCAGCGGAAGGTCTTCGGCGCTTGCCGAAGCCGCGCGGACATCCTGCGAGGTATTTGCGCCCGCATTGTTGATGGTGATGTTGTTGGTAATGGTGGCGGCATTGAAGATGGTGTCGTTGGTGAGGGAGGTTGAGCTGACGAAATTAACGTTCAGGTTCAACTTGCCGCCGCCCGGGGTGCCGACATCGGTCAGTTCAATGTAGTAGGTGGTTCCGGAGGTGACCGGGATGTTTTCCACCATCACTTTGCCGGAGGCCAGATCCTGCTCGTTGTTACAAGCGACCTGAGTAAGGCCTGCAAGGCTGCCACCAGTCCAGATGCCGATCTCGACCGGGAAGTTGCTGCCGCTCGCATCGACTTCCAGCAAACCGTTGCTGGCCGGGGTGTAGCGATACCAGACGCTGTTCGAGTTGGTGCCGCCGCAGGATGAACCGGGGTCATCAACTTCAGAAGTGGCGGTCCAGGTATCCTGTGTGTTGGAATAAGGAACGGCGCCGATCGTGATGCGGTTGGCCCAGTTATCGTTGGCAGGAGCCGCCACGCCGTTGACGTGGAAGGTCTGGGTTTGGCTGGTGGTATTACCGCCATAGGTAATGGAACCTGTGAAGATGTAATCTCCCGTGCCCATATTTGACGGAATGGTGGCAGGCAGGGACCACCAGGTATGCCCCACAGCCGTGCTCAAGATACCGCCCCATTCAAGCTGCGGAACATGACGTCCTTCCGGATCGAGCACTTCCCAATTGAAAGTGGCGGCTGTGTTGGCCGAAACATCGTTGTAGGCATCGATATACAGGCGGATGTTATCGCCCGCGTTATAGGTGGGAGTGGTCTTGCTGATCACATCCGAAGGCGTGGAAGCTTCGGGGACACCGGGCCCACCATCCACCGAGGCGACGCCAAGGCTGGTGGTGGAGAAGGCATCATGCACTTCAACCGCCGTGGAGCCGGTCACAGTAAATGTCTGCGATTGGGTGGTCGTCATGCCTTCGAAGGTAATCTTTCCAGTAAAAGTATACGTGCCGCGAATGCTGTCATCTGGAATGGCATAGGCGCGATGCCAATAAAAACTGTTATTGGCATTATTGGAAGTATCCACAGCGGTTTCAGACATCTCCGGCACAACACGCCCGGCTGGGTCTGTAACCAGCCATTCGAAATCAATTTGCTTATTGGTCGGGTATTCGTTGGTATAGTAAATATACAATTGAATGGGGTCACCCGGAAGAAAAGTATCCTTATAGGCATTTGCCGCAACATCCTCAGCAGGGGCTGGGGTGTTCTCGCCGAGTCCCGATGGGCCTAAATCATCGGTGATGGCAAGTGTATCAAGGAAGACCGCGTCAGCGCTCGTGCGAACCGTGAACGTAAACGCCGGGCTCCAGCCGGTCTCACCCACACCATCGCGTCCTTTTACATGCCAGGCATAGTCTCCCGCAGCAGGTGACGTGCAGTATCACAATTAAAGTGCGCTGACCAAGCAGGCGTTCTTTGTATTGGGGGTATCGGTATCCCACCACTCGGCTTGATACTCGATCGCATTAAGCGCAGCAGCCCATTGGAGAATGGGGCTAAACCCATTGGGTTTACTTGAACCGTTGGCGGGCAAAAGAGCCTTTGGCGGGTTGGCAAGCAAATCACCATTACAGTTGGTGCTGTTCGTGAACACCTGCATGGATGAAACGCCGTTGTCGATCACACTGCTGGTTAATGGGAAGGTACCCAACAAGGAAAGGTCACTTACATCCTTGTTCACACAAAGCATTTCGCCGGTATTTCCGCCGCCGCCGTACAACATGACAGACCAGCCCGCAGGAACGCGCAAAGCAGAAGCCTTGTCATTGAAGGCGGTATCCACACCGTAATCCTGTGAACCGCTGGCCGCTTGCAGGCGGTAACCCGCATCTGCCCCGGCACCGGTACAGGCATAATCCTTGGTCCAATACAGGATCACACCGCCCGATTGCGGGCAGGCCGGTGCCAGCGTGATGGATTTCGTATCGACATAACAGGAACGGGAATCACCGGCAGGCATGCCGAAGGCCGGGTCATCACAGGAGATACTGGTGGTGGCGGTTTCGGTGGCGAAACAACCGTTGTTGGAGCCGAAATAAACCGTTTCGAGGCCGGGGAAACTACAGGTCCCGCCTTCATCGGCGCATTTGATGTAGCCTGCAGGAACGGAAGTCGCGTCACAAGTCAAATCCGTGCCGAAGGTTCCGTTATTCAAAACAGAGCCGCCCACATTCACCACAGCCGAATCGCTGACACGAGTCAGTGAACTTGCGCCAACCGTCCAACCGCCGATGTCAAAGCCATTGATCTTAACCTGCTTGCCATCGCGTAACACCGAGAAGTGAACCAGCGGCGTAGTAAACGTGGAACCGCCGCATAAGAACGCCGCAGCGCCGTTCGGGGCAATATCGCCAAGATACGCGCCGCGTCCCACCTGCTGACCGTCGGGGTCCACTTGAATATTGACCAATTGATAGTAGCTGGTACGCCAGCCATCGGGGTGGGTAATGATCACCCAACTGCTCAGGGTCTCCCCAGGGCAGACGATCTGCTGCGCATACCCTTCGCGGGAGGCGAGCACTTTGTTATCGGCGGGGGCAAAATCGAGCGCGCTCGAAACGCCCGTGGGGGTCGGCTGGAAACCGTCACCATGCGGGCCGGCAACCAGGGTCGCATTCACGCCGCTGGTCCACGGCAGGCCCAATTGCGCCGTGCCATCACCCTGCGCAGCCACGCTGTTGAAGGCGGTCACCAATCCCTGGCTCACCGCGCCGGATGCGCCCAGCGCATCCAAGGCCTCGGAGAACTGCGGGGTATATTCCTGTGAGATCGTCAGCGCATCGCCATTCTGTGTGGCTGTGAAATAATGAGCCGACGGACCGGCATCCACGCCATCTGGAGCGGGCACGATGAATAAACCGAACATGACTCCCCCGGCCTGTTCGATGGTTCGAATGGAAGCATCAACCCCTGAAGGTACATCGTACAACTGCCTGAGTTGATCCAACACCGCCGCATCGCTGATCTCGACGACGGGGACATCGGTGGGGACTACACTGGTGGCAGTCGGGTCCACCGGGACCTCGACCTGGGTTGCAAAAGTAAGCAGGCCGCCAGCGAAAACAGGCGTGCGGCTCAATGCCATATACACGGCTTCGGCACCGGCCACATACGGCGCGGCAAACGAAGTACCGCTCACCAGGCTATAGTCGCCGCTGCGATTGGTGCTCATGATGTCACGGCCAGGCGCCCACACATCCACCTGTGAACCGTAATTGCTGAACGTGCTGTGCAGTAAATTCGGGTCAATGGAACCGACCGCGATCACGGAAGGATACGCGGCGGGATACAAGGCTCCCTCTGTTCCATTATTACCGGCAGCGGCCACGACGATCACGCCGTTGGCAGCCGCATAGTTGATGGCATTCTCCAAAGTGCTGGATGGGCTCGAACCGCCGAGGCTCAGGTTGATCACCTGCGCGCCATTGTCCACGGCATACACCACCGCCGCGGCCACATCAGAATAGGAACCAAAACCGCTGCCGTTCAATACGCGCAGCGGCATAATATTTGCATTAGGCGCAACACCGGCAATGCCGATGCCGTCGTTCATATTCGCGGCGATCACACCGCTGACGGAACAACCGTGACCGAAATCATCCTGCGGCATGGTGTCGCTTTCAACGAAGTCCCAGCCGCTTACGATGCGGCCTGCCAGGTCGGGGTGCGAAACGCAGATACCGCTGTCGATCACCGCGATCGTCACCGCAGCCGCATCCACAGACATGGAAGCCCAGGCCTCCGGCGCGGCGATGGCCGGTAACGCCCACTGATCTGCATAGTGCGGGTCATTCACAGGCGCAACATCATCCAAAGCCGAGACATAGTAATCCGCTTCACTGGCCGTCACCGCATCCGATGCGGGCAGGGGAGCCTGCGCCACTTCCTCTGAAACGTTGACCACGATGGTATCCAATGAAGTGATCGACTGCACCACCGTGCCGCCGATCGATTCAATGTAGGCCGCGCGTTCGGCCTCGGTGGCCTCGGGCGCAAACTGAATCACAACCTGTTGCGGAACAGGCTGGGAAGGCGCATCGAGTTTCAGCGGTTCCGATTTCGGAACATAAGAGGAGGTTTCATCAGTTTGAGGTTCAGATGAAACTGCGGGGTTGCCGGTGCCCTGGTTCATCACCAAGGATGCCACGATAAAAATTACCAGCAGCACCGCCATTACTATGTATTTTATGGAGGGGTTTTTCATATTGCACTTCCTTTGTTATCAACAAAAACGTTACCACCCGCCTTGAGGCGGGTTTATTTTCAGGATATTTCAATTTTAGCGTCTTAAACCCCCGTTTGCCTTATAATTCACTTACAAAAGGGTAAAGGAATCACTGGTCCATTGGTACTATGTCAGACAAGTACAGGATCGTATTCATAACAGACAAAAAGAGGGCGGTCTGAAAGACCCGCCCACTTTCCTAAAATTTACTGTACTTCATTATACATACTTCTCATCATTTCAACGAAGGAAACCAAAAACGCACATCCCGGTATCGGATCACAAGAAACACCGCCATGATGATCCCGCCGACCAGAAAGGTCAAAGCAGGAAATATCGTGATGAACCCGATGGTGGGCGCATCCATCCCAAGCACATCGACGATGCGGCTATCGAACTGGAATCCCAAAAACGTTTGCAGGAAAGCCAGAAACCCCACCCCGCCAAGCGCCCGTGTAAACGCCCTAAAATTTGCCAGCCTGCCCACCCTTTGGACCAGGGTCCGCACCATGTTGACCAGCAACAGGCCGGTCAACACGAGGTCAATGACGAAAAAGACCAGCAGGGTAATGAAGGAACCTCCATTAGGCAGGCTGAACACATCGAAACTAAACAACTCAATGAGCAGCTTGAAAAAACATCCCAGGGCAAAGACACCCAGCAGGGTCAGAAAGAACTGCATGGCTGCCACCGGGGCGGGCAGCACCAACATGCTGCCTCTGGGGCGGTTGCCCAGCGCCTTCAGCAATTTTTCGGGTTCGGGCAGCAGCTGCGCGATCGCATCCAACCTTCTCACGCCGCTGCGCATGTCGATCCACTGCACCTTGGAGAGTTCGGGCGAGATGTCCTCCGTGGTCTGAACGATGACCGGAAACACAACCTGTTTTTCAGGGTCCGCGTCACTGTCTTTTTTGAAGCGTGAGAGTATCACAAAGACCGCTTTGGCATCCTGCAATCTTTCCGCATTTGGATGGCCGTATCGATCCAGCATACCCGTCAGCATTTCGGCGATCTTCGCATCCTGCGGTGCATGGTCAATGTAAAAAGAGGTGGGAGTCGGGTGCGGATTATTGGGCTTGTATGGGTTGGCGAAACGAGGCAGGGTGGCCTGCTCCTTGCCCCAGCGCTGCATCCCTGGAGAACGCAGCACGAACAGCAGGATCAGCGCCAGCGGTATGCCCAAAACGGTGCCGGTCATGATCACATTGAACTCTTCAGCAGTGAAATCGGCAATTAATATACTGATGATAAAAGCAATCGGCAGGAACAACAGCGCCGCCTGAACCTGCGAGAAGTGATAGTCGCGTTTGAAAATTCGATAGGGCAAGGGGATCAACACCCACGGGATGAGCAGAGTCCACAGGGTCGGCAGGGAAAAGAAGGCAACCCCCACACTCAACAAAATGGCAAGCCAGACGATGCCGGGAATTTTGAATCCAGTTTGAGGCACGGGGTGTTCTTCTGCGATGGGCTTGTCTATTTGAGAGGACAGTTCCCGCAAGCCTGTATTGAAGTTGCCGCGAAAATCCACCCATTCATATTTCTCAAGTTCATCTGGAAGATCGACCGCCTCGAACACCAGCAGGATGATCCGCTTCTTCTGTTGGATCACGCCCTTCCATTCCACTTCCACATTCTGTGAGGAGAGGGAGGCTTTAGATACCACCAGCAGGATCACATCCGCTTCATCGATCCCCTTGTGTATTTGGTCCCGCCAGGGCGTGCCGGGGATCAAACTGCGATAATCCAGCCAGACCTGATGGCCGTCATCCTCAAGTTTATCCACAAGGCTGTCCACAAATCCGATCTCGCGGCGCGAATAACTGATAAAGATATTTTTATTCATGGTACTCCTGCATAACAATAAAGAGCGTGCATGAAAATTATACCCGCGTAAAAGCGATTCCAGTCACCCGACAGGCTTTGCATAAAACCTGTAATACCGATGTTCATTCCTGCCTGAACCGCGCCATGGCATACACATCCGCGTATGTTCCCGCGCGGAAGGCATAGCGCGTCAGCGTGCCTTCGATGACGAAACCGAATCTCTGATACAAGCGGACAGCGGGTTCGTTATCGACAAAGACTCCCAGCTCGAGGCGCAGCAGATCGAGCCAGTGATCCGCCATATCCACAGCAGCCCGCATGAGCGCCGTCCCAACACCCTTCCCCTGAAAGTCATCGCGCACCGCCATACCAAGCTGCCCCACATGTTTGCGGCGCGGATGGTTCGGAGTGGTCTGGATCTCCAGCTGCCCCGCCATTTCATCGCCGACCATCGCCGCCAGCCAGAATTGAGACTCCGGTATTTCCGTCAAACGCTTGCGCCAACTCTCAACGGATGGGTATGGCTGTTGAAGCGTACCCCAGGTCACTTTGGGGCCAGCAAATACTTTTTGCATGGCTTCGTAATCAGAAGGCTCCAACCTGCGGATGATGATATCCATAAATGCAGTTCTCCTTTTTATTCACCCAATGCCAATTGGATCGCCTGTTCCATCGTCATGGCGATCAAAACGGTTTGAAGACCATCAACCAAAGTACAACGGCAGGAATGCCATACCCAACCAGCGCCCATTGATACGGATTGATCTTCTTGAGCAAGGCAGCCACTTCTTCAGGACTGGCAGGCGGTTCAGCAGGATATTTCTTACTCCCCTGCATGTAGGGCAACCCTACTAATCGGCGCAATTGTTTGATCTGTTTTTCGTTGACCAGACCCATCCAAACCACAACGAACAAAATCAAAACAATGGATAGCCAGATCCATGCTTTGTTCCAAATATGGATGAGGAAGGGCATGGTCAGCCCGGTAAGCCCCATGATCAGGAATGAAAGCATATAAGCTTTGAAGGTTGAGACAGCCAAGTCGAGCATGGCGCGGATGCGAACAAAATCTGTTTCAGAGCGGACTTTGAAGACCATTGCTGCAGCAGCGCCATGGGCAAGAAAGAACGTGAGTGCCGATAAAACATGGATAAACACAAGCCAACGGACAAGCATATTATTTCTCCTTTTGAAAACAAGAATGGTAGGACTACCCCAACGCCAACTGGATCGCCTGCTCCATCGTCATGGACTTGTCCTCCGCCCACAGCGCGGTGTACTCCATACAGAATTGCTATGATTAAACACGCCCACTGGAAAATAGTAATTGGTCGCGATTGATCGCTGCAGGAGCGTGAATCGCGATGGTTATTTTGAAGCGCGGCTGGTGCCATGGCTTGAGGGTGACAATATTCATGACAGGGTCACGCGAGTCGAAACTCACGACAAGCGTTGTACCCTGATCTCTGTATTCCCAGCGAAGCATTTCCCATAAATATTGAGCGACCTTTAGTTGACCCGCTTCATGCCAAAATCCGTTGACCGCGACATCGCGAACAGTGAAGTCTGGAGGAAGAAGATGGACTACCTTATTCAAAATGCGAAGTGGCGGCGGTGGATTGTTGATGGTGTCTGATTTCAGGATACCGCGCGCCCAGGTTTGTGCCCCCGCCAGTAAATTGTCCTGAGAGTCTACAGCAACAAAGAAGCGGTAAGGCTTTTTTCCACCAGCGGAAACGCCAAGCGTATGTACGATGGAAGTGGGATCGCTGGGCGCATACAGGTTGTGGTTTTTATAAAAGGCGTTCTGCTTGGCAGCAAATTCCTCATATTCGCGCGATTCAATTTCACGAACGGTAATCCCTGCCAGTGGCTTGGGCTTGCGGGTCAGCATGGGAACTAAACGAGCGTCAAAAGCAGATTCGGCAAATTCCCTGCACCATTTGCTGGCAACGGCATGTGAAGCGTGATTGTCATGCGCCATGCCTGTCCCGATCACGCAATCATCTCCGAACTCGTTCCTTACCTGTTGAATCCGCCAACTTGCAATTTGAAAACCAAGCCCATTGCCGCGAAACTCCTTGCGGACTTTGAGTCCATCCAGAAAGGCGAATGGCAAAACACTGCCGTTGAATTGAACCCTGCCGAACCGAACCGTTCCCATCCCGACAAATCCATCAATGCCTTCGGTTTCTACAACCACTCCTTTCGTGCGATATTCCGTTCCAGAAATGATGGCTGTGTATGGATCGTCCTGAAAGCGCGTGGTCATGTCGCCGTCAAATTCGGTCAATAGGTTGGTCAGCGCAAGGCTGTCAGATGGCTGCAATTCTCGTAGTGTGAATTTTGGGTTGCCCATAAAAACTCCTTTTGTAACGTGAATGGTTATGATCTTTATTTACTTAACGCCAACTGGATCGCCTGTTCCGTCGTCGTGGATTTGCCATCTGCCCAGAGCGCATTGAACTCCGCTTCGGTCAGCATGGCGCGGAGTCGACTCATGAATTGCGCTTCTTCCGCTTCTTCTTCGTCTGATCTTTTGTGACCCGTTACCTCACGGATTGCCTCTGCTGCGGCAAATAATTTTGCGGCGCGTTGCGGTTCTTCCTCCACAATTGCGATCATCGCAAAACATTCCAGTTGATGCGCCACGGCTGGACGATTGCCCACATCTTGAAATTCTTTAATTGTTTTTTTATAAGTGTTTTTGGCTTTTGCGTAATTACCCATGACACGTTCAACATGTGCGATCTCAGTAGTCATCACAGCCTCAAAACCTTTGTGTCCTATGTACTCGAACATCTTGAGCCCAGCTTCAAAATGTTTTTTAGCCGTCTCGAGTTGCCCAAGGTTACGTGTGTTGTAACCCAAGCCTAAAAATAGAATTCCTGATTGAAATGACAAGGGGATATCTTTGGCTATTCCTTGAAGCAACTCTAAATACTTTCGGCTTTCTTCAAAATTACCGTTGATTCCCGCCCAACGAGATAAATTACCATAAGCTATGGCGAGCCCGCTAATGTTGTTTAATTCCTTAAAGATTTCCAGCCCTTCCAACGCGGCAGGGAGCGAATCTTCGGCTTTAATAAAGATGGATGCGTTGGAGAACATTTCAAGGCCATAGCCCAACATAAACTTGTCGCCGAGCTTGCGTGCAATCGCAATCGCTTCCTGCAAGGCGCTGCGCGACAACATAATCTCGCCCGAGCCAACGGTAATTGTCCCCAAACTAAAGCAAGCGCGCATCAATAATTCTTCCTGCTTATGCTTGAGGTCATTTTCTGCAGGTGGCAGCCCGCGAAACTTCTCCAGTGCCACTTTTAGTATGGCAATTCCTTCCAGTTGACCGCCTGATACACTCAGGCTCATGGCTATGTTCGCCGCAAGATTCAACATGTCTCCCAAATTATTCTGCATACCCCATTCAAATGCAGCGCGCAGGTTATCCGTCTCAATCTGCATGGCTTTAAGCTTTTTAATTTCGCTTTCACCCTGGAAGAGATAAACATTCCATAAGCCGTCAGCTAATTTGTTGAAATGGATGAAGTGCCGATCACGCGCCGCCGATGATTGCTTCGCTTCGAATAACTTTTCTCTCGCGTATTGCCTGATCGTCTCTAACAGGAAATAGCGCATCTCGCCTTTGTGTTCTTCCGTCACCACTAACGATTTATTGACTAATCCTTCGAGATGTTCCAGTGCATGCGAGTCTTCGGACACGGCTTCGAGCGCCTCCAACGTCCAGCCGCCGACGAAGACCGATGCGATTCGTAGCAGATTCTTTTCCTCCTCTGAGAGTAAATCATAACTCCAATCGATCAACGCTCGCAGAGTCTGTTGACGCGGCAACGCGGTACGGCTTCCGCCTACGAGCAGACGGAAGAGGTCGTCGAGGCGGGAGGCGATTTGGTCTGCCGAGAGTAACTTTGTCCTCGCGGCGGCGAGTTCTATCGCCAGTGGAATGCCGTTGAGACGGGAGCAGATTTGGGCGACGGAGGAAGCGTTTGAATCGGTCAGAGAAAATTTCGAATTGGCGGCGCGAGCGCGATCCACGAAGAGGCTGGTCGATTCGGAATCCGCAAGCGAAGGAGTGCGATATGCTACTTCACCTGCAATGCCCAATGCCTCACGACTGCTGGCAAGTATTTTAAGTCCCGCGCATTGATGCAGGAGTTCATCGGCAAGGCGCGCGCAAGCTGCGATGAGATGCTCGCAGTTGTCGAGAATGAGCAGCAGCTTTTTATCGCGCAAGTAATCCATAACCAGATTTTTCAGCGGATTGAAAGGCAGTTCCTGCAAACCAAACGCCTGCGCCAGCGCGGGGACGATCTGCGACTCGTCACTGAGCGGCGCGAGTTCGATCAGCCACACGCCGTTGGAAAAGGTTGAAAGCAATTGCGCGCCGACTTCGATGGAAAGCCGCGTCTTGCCTGTGCCGCCCGAACCTGTCAGCGTAACGAGACGGGATGAAACGAGCGACACTTTGATCTCGGCAATCTCTTTCTCACGCCCGATAAAACTAGTTAATTGCGTTGGTAGGTTATTTTTTGTTTTGGAGAAAATTGAAAATAAAGTTGTCGTCGGAGGCGAAGATGATTCTTGTTCCAGAATCAGAAGTAGGTCTTTTGCCGATGCGGGTCTTTCCTCGGGGTGTTTGCTCAGCAATCGAAGAACAAGCTCGTCCGCCCAGGCAGGGATTTGCGAGTCGACTTCACTGGGCGGTGTTACCTTTCCGTGCATGTGTTGTGCCAGCATGGAACTGATCGTGCCTTCAAATGGTGCACGCCCAATTAGCAATTCATACAGGATTACACCGAATGCATATAGATCAGACTGCACAGTGGCAGGCTGACCTTGAATGAGTTCAGGCGCAAGATATGCCAGAGTTCCTGTAAGCGTACCTTCTTCAGAAAGGCGGTTATCATCCGCGGTGTGCGCCAGACCGAAGTCCATTAATTTCAGGGTTTGTGAGTTGGTGATGACTATGTTTTCCAGTTTCAAGTCGCGGTGAATAATGCCGTTTGAATGAGCATGATCCAGCGCAAGGCAAATCTGCTGAGCCATATGCAGCGTATCAAGCAAATTTGTTTTTTCCATCCTTCGTAAGGTATGTCCGTTGACCAGTTCCATCACGATGAAGGCTGTATCATCCGCTTCGCCTGCATCATAAATTGACACAATGTTTGGGTGGTTCAACTGCGCCACGGCGCGCGCTTCCCGTAACAAGCGCAACTTTCCCTCCGTGCCCACGCCAGACGTGTTTAGGAATTTAATAGCTACAACACGATTAAGCAATGTATCCTGGGCTTTGTACACGATGCCCATGCCGCCTTTGCCAAGTTCGGATTCGATTTTGTACCGATTGAGCAGGGTTGTGCCGATCATACAAATATCTCCAGCGCGTAGGCGATGGCCTGCTCCATCGTCATTGCGCGACCCTCTAACCACTGTATGTTAAATTCTTTTTCACTCATCCTGGCGCGCAGCTCCCCGGCTTCGCGCTCATATTCCACGCGCTCCATCGGCGACATATCTATCTGGATGATTTCACGTAACCTTTCCGCCGCGCCGAGCAATTTGATGGCGCGTTCAGGCTGTTCGTTGACTTTGGCAATGAACGCAAAACATTCCAGCTGATTGGCAACCGCGGCGCGGTGACCGAGCCGCTGCCACTCCAGGATGGTCTCGCGATACATGGATTCGGCTTTGTCGTGATGTCCCTCCAGCCGTTGCATGTGGGCGCACTCACTATGGATCATGTTCGCGCGGTGCTGATCTCCCATTTCGTGAAAAGCTGCAAGCAAGGGGACGAAACGTTCGCGAGCCTCATCGAATCTGCCCTGAAATCTTGCCTCCATTCCCAACCCAAAAAGCATCATCGTCTGCCAAAAATGATGTGGGGTATTTTTTAGTAAAGCGAGTCCTTTCGAAACATGCTCGTTGGCAATCCTGGCATCTTGACTCTTCCACAACATATTTAAGCCGACCACGCCATGAGATACGCTTAGCGCAAAGGGATCGTTAGATTCGCGCGCAATGTTGACAATTTCCTCTATCACCGAATCTTCATAAGTGGTATCGCCAGACATCATCTTTGTAGCCACTAAAAATGCAAGCTCAGTTGCCAGCAGGCGTTTATCCCCAAGCTGACGCGCCAACTCCTGGCATTTTTGGGAGGCTGCATTTGCAACCAAAAAATCACCCTGACTCGTTGCCAGAAATGATATCGCCTGCCAGGCTTTTGCTGTAACCAGCATTCGCTGGCGCGCTCCCGCGCTTGTCGAAAGATCGCCTTCCACGGCTGGTAAATTCTGAATTTTCTCAAGCGCTTGTCCCGCCCACCTGCGCCCTTCGGTTTCGTACCCGCGCCTGTACCAAAAATATTGCAACGCGTGAGCCATTGTCAAAACAGTAACCACATTCGTTTCCATGCCCCATTCGAATGCAGCGCGCAGGTTATCAGATTCTGTTTCAAGCCTGTTAATCCAGCTCAATGCCGCGTATCCAATAAGCGCCTGTTCGGCGCTCTCTGTCAGTTGAACAAAATAATCGAGATGACGATTTCGCATTTGTTCCGCTTCGCCCGCTTCCATTAATTTATCGCGCGCATATTGGCGCACGGTTTCCAGCAAACGATAGCGCGGCTCGTCGCCTTCATCATCCATCGTCACCAAAGATTTATTGACAAGTTGTGTAAGTAAGTCTAATACATCAAGGTCAGGGCAAATTGATTCGGCGGCTTCAAAAACCCATCCGCCCGCGAAGACGGAGAGTCGTCGCAGTAACGCACGCTCGTCTTCGCTGAGTAGGTCATAACTCCAATCTATCAAGGCACGCAGGGTTTGTTGGCGCGGCAATGCGGTGCGCGAGCCACCTGTCAATAATTTAAATCTATCATCAAGTCGTGTGGCAATTTGCTCCGCTGAGAAAACGGTAACACGCGCCGCGGCTAATTCCAAAGCGAGGGGAATGCCATCGAGACGGCGGCAGATCTGGGCGACGGCAGAGGCGTTCTTTTCGGTCAGATCAAATTTTGGATTCGCCGCCCGTGCCCGATCCACAAAAAGTTGAATCGACTCGAAGCCCGCCAACGCTTCACGCGACGCCTGTGCCTGATTCGGCAACGAGAGCGACGGCACGCGATAGACGGTTTCTCCGCCAATGCCAAGCGCCTCGCGACTGCTGGCGATGATCTTGAGATTGAGTGCGTGGTGCAGGAATTCATCCGCAAGTTGTGCACTGGCTTCGACAAGGTGTTCACAGTTATCAAAAATGAGCAAAAGATTTTTCGCCCGCAAATAATCGATCACAATATCCTTCAACGAACCCCCCATTTGCGCGCGGACATTCAACACGGATGCGATGGTTTGCAAAATGAGCGCAGGGTCGGCAAGCGGAGCGAGTTCGATGAACCAAACACCATCTGTAAAATTAGGGAGCACTTCCATGCCGAGTTGAATGGATAAACGAGTCTTTCCCGTTCCGCCAGGTCCGATGAGAGTCAATAATTTTGCTGATGAAAGTTTTTCTTTTGCTTCACGAATTTCTTTTTCACGCCCGATGAAAGAGGTAAGTTGAGTGGGGAGGTTGTTCGTTGCCGTGGCAATCGACATCAACGCAGGAAAATCTTTTTGCAGGTCAGGCACAACGAGTTGAAAGATTCTCTCCGCGCGTGTAAGCCCTTTGAGATGATGCTCACCCAGATCAAGTAAAGATACATCGCTTGCAAAATGTTCGCGCGCTACTTGCGCAGTGGTTTCTGAAATTAAAATTTGCCCGCCATGCCCCGCGGACATGATGCGCGCGGCGCGGTTTAGAGTCCCCCCGTAATAATCGCCATCGCGTAATTCAGCTTCGCCTGTGTGCAACCCCATGCGGACTTTTAGTGATAAGGATGAAGGATGAATTATGAAGAGCGAATCCAGGTCTTCATTCATCCTTCCGCCTTCATCCTTCATCCTTGCTAGTTCGCGTTGCGCATCAATGGCGGCATTGACCCCATCAATTGCAGTCCCAAACACAGCATGGATTCCATCGCCCGTGGTCTTGATGACATGTCCATGATTTGATTCGATGGCTTCCCTCAAAATCGAATCATGCTTTGCGAGCGCGGACTTCATCGCTTCGGGATGTTGCTCCCAATGCTTGGTCGAGCCTTCGATATCGGTGAATAAAAAAGTGACGGTTCCAGATGGGAGTTCATTCATAATCTACCTCCAAAGCGTATTCAATTGACTGTTCGAGAGTCATGGCGCGACCTTCTATCCAGACCGCCTTGAATGTAGCCTCGTCCAATTGTGAGCGGACATTCGCCACCCAGCCCTTATAGTCAACGAGGCGATGGTGGGATAACGAAAATATTTCTACACCAAGCGCATTGAAAATTGCCTCGCTTGCGCCCAACAGCAAGGCGGCTTGCTCGGGCCTGCCTTTGGCTCCAGCCACACCTCCCAAGCCTGCCAGAGCCTGTGCAAGTATATTTTTGTCATCTGCTTCCTGAGCCAAAACCAGGGCTTCGGTGAAAAGTGTCGCCGCTTGTTCGTTATCCCCCTGACTTTGTATAATGCAACCCGATTCGAAGAGCAATGACAGTAAACCGCCCACATAATGCAGTTCTCGATATATCTCAAGGCTCTCTTTATAAAGTACGACCGCTTGTTCATCGTCACCCTGAATGTGAGCCAGAGTGCCCAATGCTTCCAATGCCTCCGCGATACACGACTTGTCGCCAACGCTTCGGTAAACCGCCAAACCTTCTTCCTGAACGGAGCGCGCCGTCTGATAGTCGCCGCTATTCTTAAGTACTCTACCCAAATTTCCGAGCACATCACCGAGCGCCCACTTATCCTCAGCCTCGCGCGCCAGCTTGACAGCTTCCTCCTGAATCCTCCTTGCCCCAATCAGGTCGCCTTGGATAAGTAAATTCCCACCCACCCGCCCGAGCGTGAAAGCCAGCCACCATTTATCTCCGACCTCGCGCCAAATGTCCACAGCCTCTTGCGCGGCACCCTGCGACGCAAGGAGATCGCTTTGATAACGAGCCATGTAAGCCAGTCCTGTTAACGCTTTCGCCCGCGCCGCGCCGCGCTTTTCTGCTCCGGGTTTCTCGAGGGCAGCCTTAAGCCACCTTGACCCATCCTTAGAATAACCGCGCATTCCCCAGAAAAACCAGCCTGCGCCAGTAAATCGCAAGGAAATTTCAGCATCATCCCTGCCAAGCGACCACTCCAATGCTGTTCTCAAGTTATCGTGTTCTGCCTCCAGGCGATTCAACCAAATCAACTGTTGTGCGGAACGTAATTTTGGTTCTGCTCTCTCTGTCAATTTGAGATAGTAATCAAGATGACGGTCGCGGACTGCATCCACCTCACCACTCTCAGCTAATTTCTCTAAAGCATATTGCCGCACGGTTTCAAGGATACGATAACGCGAGTCTTTCAAGTTGACGAGGGATTTATCCACGAGTCGGGATAACAAATTCAGGATATCGAATTCACTTCCCTCTTGAATGCAAACTGATTCGGCGGCTTCGAGAGTCCAGCCGCCTGAGAAGACAGTGAGACCGCGAAGCAGGGTCTTCTCCTCCTCGGTGAGCAGGTTATAACTCCAGTCAATGGTGGCGCGTAATGTTTGTTGACGCGGCAGGGAAGTGCGCGAGCCGCCTGTCAACAAACGGAAGCGATCATCGAGGCGCGCGGCAATTTGATCCACACTCAAGGCTTTGACGCGCGAAGCGGCTAATTCAATCGCCAGGGGAATGCCATCTAAACGGGAACAGACCTGGGCGATGAAAGCCGCGTTTTCTTTTGTCGCAGTGAAATTCGGTTTGGCAAGTGTTGCGCGTTCAACGAAGAGTCGAATCGATTCGTATTGAGAGAGTTCATCAAACTCAGGTAGATGATTGATATCAGGCACGGATAAGGAGGGGACATGCCAAGCCATTTCACCTTTGACGCCCAATGCCTCGCGGCTCGAAGCGAGAATCTTGAGCGCGGGCGCATGGTTGAGCAATGCATACGAAATCTTTGCGCTGGCTTCAATCAGATGTTCGCAGTTATCCAGAACGATCAATGTATTTTTATCTTGAAGATATTCGTTGATTAATTCCTGTGCGCTCTTGCCTTGCTGTTCGCTGATACCCATAGCAGACAGAATGGCTTGCGGAATGTTGGCAGGGTCGGAGATTGGCGCGAGCTCAACGAACCAGAAATATTCAAATTGATCGAGAAGATTTTCAGCAACTTGCAGAGAGAGTCTCGTTTTGCCTGTGCCGCCTGAACCTGTAAGCGTGACTAAACGATGATTTTTTATCGATTCTATAACTTCCTCGATTTCCTTTTCACGTCCAATAAAGGCTGTTAGTTGTATAGGAAGGTTGTTTTTTGATTTGGAGGAGATAGAAAATAAAGAAGTTGTTGCTGGCGAAGATGATTTTTGTTCCAGAATCAGCAGAACATCCCTTGCCGATACGGGTCTGTCTTCGGGATGTTTGCTCAGCAAACGAAGAACAAGATCATCCACCCAGATGGGAATACCAGCATTGTGTTCACTTGGCGGTATAACTTTCCCTTGCATGTGTTGTGCAAGAACTGCGCTAACTGTTCCTTGAAATGGCGCACGACCAACAAGCAGTTCATAAAGAATGATACCAAAAGCGTATAAATCAGACTTCACACTAGCAGGCTGGCCTTGGATAAGCTCGGGGGCGAGATATGCCAGAGTGCCCGTAAGCGTACCTTCTTCGGTTATGTGGGCGTCATCTATAGAGTGTGCCAAACCGAAATCCATTAGTTTCAAGTTTTGCGTGTTGGTGATGACAATATTCTCGAGTTTCAGGTCACGATGAATGATCCCGTTTGCGTGAGCGTGCTCCAACGCAAGGCAGATCTGTTGGGTCATGTGAAGCACATCAAGCAAATCGAGTTTTTCCGAGTTTCGGAGCGTAACCCCCTTTACAAGTTCCATTACGATAAAAGGCAAACCGTTTGTCTCTGCCGCATCATAAACCGAAACAATGTTTGGATGGTTCAATCGCGCCGCAGCACGTGCCTCCTGTAACAGTCGCGCTTTGCCCTCAGTGCCCACTCCAGAGGCATTCAGAAACTTGATAGCGACAACGCGATTGAGTAGTGTATCGTGTGCTGTAAACACGACACCCATTCCTCCTCTGCCCAGTTCCGTTTCGATATTGTAGCGATTGAGAATGGTTGTGCCAATCATTATGTTAACCTTTCAGTATTTGACCATCTGTATATGGGGAAACGAACATAATTTCAAACTGATTATGATAAGGATTCATAAACCCCTCGATGTCGGTAAAAAGAAATGTTACAAGGCTTGATCGAAGTTCGCTCATTATTTATCCAGTCTGCTTAATGGGACATGTGAATTGAATTCAAAATGATTTGGAAATATATCGGACAATTTTAATCCAATTTGCGAAAGCATAAATACCAAATTGAGACTAAAATTATGGGAATTAGTGACGCCCTCATGAATCATATTCTGGAAACCTTTAAGATCAAATCTGGCGAAGAGCGCATATCTGCACTCCTAGTGGGACTGATGCTGATCACCGCAGCAGGCGGAACCATCGGAGGGATTGCCACCGAAGCTTTGTTTTTTGCGCGCTTCGGCGTTGAATTCCTGCCGAATATGTATGTGATATTAGGCCTGTTCACCTTTGTCACATCCATGGCGATCACGGTCATCATGGGGCGTTTTTCGAAACAGAAATTATTTATTGCCCTGCCCCTGATCATTGGCTTTGCGCTGATCGCGGAGCGGGTGATCCTCCTGCTCAATGTCAAATGGTTCTTTGCTGCGATGTGGCTGGGGATGAATGTGGTCAACGGCTTGCAAGGTTTGTTCACCTGGGGGTTGGCGAGCGCGGCCTGCGATACGCGTCAGTCCAAACGGTTGTTCCCTCTTTTTAGCGCGGGCGGCATTTTGGGTACGGTTCTCGGCGGCTTATTGACTCAGCCGTTGGCGCGCTGGCTGCATTCAGAAAACCTGTTGCTGGTCTGGGCAGGCACTTTGTTTATCGCATTTCTCCTTAGCCGCGCAATTATTGGAAGATCAGTAATTGCCATTGGGTCTTCATCGCGAACAAAACAACCCAGTATCTTTGTTGAAATGCAGCGCGGCTATAAATTTGTACGCCAATCCTCGATCATGCAGTGGGTCTCGTACAGCGCCATTTTGTTTTCGGTCTGCTATTTTTCCCTGGCTTTGCCATTTTCGCGCGGCGCAACAACTCAATTTCCAGACGCAGATCAACTCGCTGGATTTCTCGGCTTGTTTCAAAGTATCACCACCATTGTTGCCTTGATCGCTTCCCTGTTTTTTGCCAATCGGCTGTTCGCCCGCTTTGGCATCATGCCCATGCTCCTGCTTTTTCCGATCATTTATTTTGTTGGTTTCGGCATACTTTCTTTATCTGCACCATTCACAATTTTAGTGTCCGTCCGCTTTATGCAAATGATGTGGATGCAGGGCATCGCGGGCACAGCCTGGCAGGCGTTGTTCAATGTAGTCCCATTTGAACAGCGCGATCAGGTGCGCACATTTATCAGCGGCGTGCCAGAGCAGGCAGGCACTTTTATTGCAGGTTTGATTCTGGTTGTAGGTGAGCAGGCTTTGAATCCGCAGCAACTGTATTTAATTGGACTCGCCGCCGCCGCGCTTCTGGTTTATATCCTTTGGCGCGCCAGCAGGGCTTATGCAAATGCTTTAGTCGAAGCATTACGTGCAGGTCAGCCGCAAATGTTTGTAAGCGAAGAGGAACCCTTTGGAGGATTTCATACCGACGCCGCGACTGTCTCCGCCGCCATTAAGGGCATGAATGATCTGGATAAAACAACCCGCCTCGTTTCAATTGAGATACTAGGCAGCTTGTCTATTCCTGAAGTAACAAATAATCTGGTCACTGCGCTTGCAGATGACGACGCATTGATCCGTTCTGCTGCATTGCGAGGACTGACCCACGCTCGGGCCTCCTCGGCCCTTCTAGATATTGCCGCGAGTCTTTCCGACCCCGAGCCTGATGTGCGACTACAGGCAGTTGACTCCCTTCGGCAATTGGCTCGCTATCCACGCGGGGTTTCTGCACATATCGAACCCCTGCTTGTCGATCAAGACCCGCTCGTTCGCGCCCGCTCTGCTCAAACCTTATTGGGTTTCGGCGGGCACCCTAAAGCAAAAAACATCCTGCACGAAATGGCTGCAAGCACAGACCTCATCTCCCGCACGCATGCATTGAATGCATTGGCCGAATGCAGGGATGAATCAGCATTTGAGTTGGGGTTATCCGCCCTTGATGATGCAAACCCTGTGATACGAAAGACCGCGCCTCGTTTATTGGTGAGCATCGACCCACAGCGCGCGCTGGAGCCCATCATCCATCATCTCAACGATGACGATAGCCATGTCCGCAAGGCGCTCGCAGAAGCTCTTGGGAACATTGGTCTCCCCGCGTTGGATTCATTGCTCGCCGCCTTAACCAACCCCAGTTATGAAGACAGTGCCTTGATGGCGCTTGAATTTCTGCCCGCACAGAAAGCCAGTCAGCAAATCCGCACACATGCCCTGAACACAGCCAGGTCCGCGTTGCATTATCATCAACTGGCATTGGGACTCGCCCAAAAATTTGGGCGAACCCTTTCAGGTGATGGCCGTAATCAGTTATTGATCGAGTCATTGCACGATAAAGCCCATCGCAGCGGACTTAATTCCCTACGGGCGGTCGGTTTGCTAAAGGGCCGTCAGGCTGTCGGCATTGCCATTGAAAACCTGCGCAGTCGTGAATCCGCTCAAAGGGCGAACGCGCTCGAAGTCCTTGAATCAATTGGCGAGGTGGAAATTATCCGCCCGCTGTTGGCGTTATGGGAATCTGGAGAGTCGTCTTCTGTGTCTCTTCCCGATCAATGGCTTTTAGAATTACTTCATGATCCCTACTCGTGGCTGCGCGCCTGCGCTGTTTTGGTCGCTGCCGGATCTGGGGACGAGAAAATTATTTCTGCTCTTAAATACCTTTCTAAATCAGACCCCGATTCAATTGTTCGCGATATTGCCGATAAAGTATTTTCAGGAGATCGATCCATGGATACACTTGCCACAATCCCGCTTATGGAACGCATTCTCTTCCTGCGGCGCGTACCCATCTTCGCCGACCTTTCTCCTGCCGACTTGAAACAGGTGGCGGTAATCACAACCGAGGCCGTCTTTGCCGACGGGGATGTCCTTGCACATCAAGGGGAGTTCGGCGATGAAATGTTCATTGTCGTTTCAGGAGAAGTGAATGTATTGATCGCTTCAGAAGATCAAAAGGAAGCCCGCCAGATTGCAAAAAGGTCAGTGGGAGATTACGTTGGGGAAATGTCTATCATCAGCCGCGAACCGCGCATTGCCACCCTGGTCGCATCCGGTCAAGTGCGGGCCTTGTGCGTGGATCGAAAACAGTTTGAAGGCATCCTGCGCGAACGCCCCGAGATCGGGATGGCATTAATGCGCACCTTGTGTCAGAGGCTAAAGGAAGCCAGTTTGCAAAAGACAAACTAATACGGCTTCTGCTCATTGATTAAATAAAAAGGAGGCTGTCGCTTATGGCGACAGCCTCCTTGCATGTTTCTACCTCACCAAATTCCTCAGCACCGTGTGCAGGATGCCGCCGTTGCGGTAGTAATTCACTTCCACATCGGTGTTCAACAGCGCGGTGGCTTTGAATTCGATCACCTTGCCATCGGATTTCTTCGCCTTGACGGTGAGTTCGCTCTTGGGCTGGATGTCGTTATCGAGGCCTTCGATGTCGAACACTTCGCTTCCATCGAGACCGAGAGACTCGGCGTTTTGACCTTCAGCGAATCTCAGCGGAAGCACGCCCATGCCGACCAAATTCGAGCGGTGGATGCGTTCGAAGGATTCAGCGATGACGGCCTTCACACCCTGCAGCATCGGTCCTTTCGCGGCCCAGTCACGGCTGGAGCCGGTGCCGTATTCCTTGCCCGCGAGGACAATGCTCGGCACACCTTCGGCTTGATATTTCATCGCCGCATCGAAAATGGACATGACCTCACCGGATGTGTGGTGTTTGGTCCAGTTGCCTTCTTTTGGCGCGACCAATTGATTCTTCAAGCGGATATTTGCAAACGTGCCGCGCGCCATCACCTGGTCATTGCCGCGGCGTGCGCCGTAGGAATTGAAATAAGTGGGAGCCACATCTTTTTCCTGTAGGAATTTACCGGCAGGGCTGTCTGTAGCGATGTTGCCCGCAGGCGAAATATGGTCGGTGGTAATGGAATCGCCGAACATGCCAAGCACACGCGCCGATTTGATTCCCTGGATCGAGTCGACATTCAATGAGACGGTCTGGAAGTAAGGTGGGTGATGAATATAGGTGGAATTTGCATCCCATTCGTACAAGTCGCCGCCGGAGACCTTGATCTCCTGCCACATCTCAGAGCCGCTGAACACATCGGCGTATTTATCCTTGAACATCTCAGCCTTCACGCTGGAAGCGATCGTGTCGCTGACTTCCTTTTGAGTGGGCCAGAGATCCTTGAGATATACAGGCTGACCGTTTTGGTCGGTGCCGAGAGGTTCGTTGTTCAAATCAATATCCACTGTGCCTGCGAGGGCATAGGCAACGACCAGCGGAGGTGACGCAAGGAAGTTGGCTTTCACCAGCGGATGCACGCGGCCTTCGAAGTTGCGGTTGCCAGAGATGACCGCCGCCGCAACCAGATCACCGCCTGTAACGGCTTTGGCTACTTCACCGGGCAATGGACCGGAATTACCGATACAAGTGGTACAGCCATACGCAATGACGTTGAAACCAAGTTTGGAAAGCGGATCGATCAGACCAGCCTTGTTGAGATATTCAGTCACTACGCGTGAGCCGGGGGCGAGGGAGGTCTTCACATACGGCTTGACGTTCAAGCCTTTTTCAACGGCTTTCTTTGCCACAAGTCCCGCCGCGACGAGCACGGATGGATTGCTGGTGTTCGTGCAGGAGGTGATGGCAGCGATCACAACCGCGCCATGCTTCATCTGTTGTGAACCGCCGTTGGTGCCGAAGGTGGCTTCACGGGTCAATGCTTCGCCGGAGAGTTCGTAGCCGCGATCCTTGATCGGGGCGGTCAATGCCTTTTGGAATGTATCCTTCATATCGGTCAGCGCGACGCGGTCTTGTGGTCGCTTGGGTCCAGCCAATGAAGGGACGACAGTTCCCAAATCCAATTCAAGGGTATCGGTAAATTCAGGTTCGGGGCTGGTCGCATCGTGGAAGAGTCCCTGCGCGCGCAGGTAGGCTTCGGTGCGGGCAACTGTTTCTTCGGAGCGGCCAGTCAAACGCATGTAGCGAAGCGTTTCTTCATCCACAGGGAAGTAGCCCATCGTTGCGCCGTATTCAGGAGCCATGTTTGCAATGGTGGCGCGATCGGTGAGCGACATGTTGTTGAGGCCTTCGCCATAGAACTCGACGAATTTATCAACGACGCCTTTCTTGCGCAGCATTTGTGTGACGGTGAGCACGAGGTCAGTGGCAGTGACACCTTCATTAAGTTTGCCGGTAAGTTTGAAACCGATGACATCGGGGAGCAGCATGTCCATCGGCTGACCGAGCATCACGGCTTCGGCTTCAATGCCGCCCACGCCCCAACCCACCACGCCGAGACCATTGATCATGGTGGTGTGCGAGTCGGTGCCGACGAGCGTATCGGGGAAGGCAAGCAGATCATTACCATCCACCTTGGTCATTACAACTTCGGCGAGGTTTTCCAAATTGACCTGATGCACAATACCGGTCATCGGAGGCACAACGCGGAAGTTGGTGAACGCCTTCTGTCCCCACTTGAGGAATTCATAGCGTTCCTTGTTGCGGAGAAATTCCATTTCGGTATTGCGGTTGAGCGCATCGGCTGTGGCAAAGAAATCGATCTGCACCGAGTGGTCAATGACGAGGTCAACGGGCACAAGCGGATTGATCTTCTTCGGGTCGCCGCCCAAACGGGCGACTGCGGCGCGCATCGCAGCGAGGTCAACAACGGCAGGCACACCAGTAAAATCCTGCATGACCACACGACCGGGTAAAAACGGAATGCCGGGGCGTGCGCCTTTCGGGGTCCACGCGGCGATGTTCTTCACATCGTCCTGTGTGATCTCCTTGTCGTTACATTGACGGAGGGCGGCTTCGAGCACGATACGAATGGAATAAGGCAGTTTGCTGAGTTTTACCAGCCCGGCCTTCTCCAAAGCATCGAGGCGGAAAATGACGTATTCCTTCTTTCCCACTTTCAATACGTCGCGGGACTTAAATAGATCTTGCATAGGATACTCCTTTGGCATGAGTTTTTTGTGGTAACGACTCAAGCCGTTACCAAGCTCACACCACAACCTGGAAGAACTCAAAGGAGCGCCTTTGATATCCTTTTTGCTATGTGGTGGGATTTACAGGGTTTTCCCTCGCTCCACTGGACGTCACGACAATAAATTTTCAAACTCTCGGGGGGGGCGGCGAGGGAAAATCTACATCTTCATTTCTTTTTTCAACGCTGCGATCAGCTTCGGCTTTTCATCATCCTTCATAAATGAAGCCTGAGCCGCATTGAGCACGCTTTGCTTCAGTATCTCGAAGGAAACCTTCATATCTTCGCACACATGCTGATATTCATGTGAAAGCGTGATCCGCGAAACGCTTGGGTCATCGGTATTGACGGTCACATTCAAGCCAGCCGCTATCATACGCGGCAATGGATGTTCGGGCAGAGACTTCACCACACCGGACTGATAATTGCTGGTCACACACACTTCAAAAGTAACGCCGCGTTCCTTTGCGAGCGCCGCAATACTCTCATCTTCCATCACGCGCACACCGTGGCCGACCCGCTCCGCATCAAAATTCAGGATCGCGTCGCGCACATTTTCAGCAGGTCCCCACTCCCCGGCATGAATGGTCACATGCAGGCCCGATTGTTTCGCTTCCTTGAAAATTTCACGGAACGGCGCAGACTTGAACTCGGCCTCATTTCCAGCCAGGTCAATGCCCACCAATCCGTCCTTTATATGTTCCGTCGCCAGCCAGATCACCTGCTCGGCAAGCTCCGGGCTTTCGTGGCGGTTCACCGAAGCGATCAAACCGACCTTGATGTTATTCTTCCGCGCAGTTTCCTGCGCGCTGGTCAACACCCAATCCATCACATCGTGCAGGGGAAAACCCTCCGCGCGGCTGAGCGCCACGGGCGTAAAACGAAGCTCAAGGTAGCGGATATTGTCCTTCGCCGCATCCTCCACAGCTTCGCGTGTGACTCGATGAATTACATCGGGAGATTTATAGAAAAGCCGCAACGTCTTGAATTTTTCGAGAAAATTCGTAAACGTCATCGGGTCCTTGTCCTGCACCTGCACAAGGCCGCTTAAGTTGAACATGCTCGCAGGAACCGTCACACCATGCTGACGCGCAATGTCAAGCATGGTCGTCAAACGCAGAGACCCTTCAAGATGACGATGCAGCTCCACCTTTGGAAGGGAAAAATATTGATTCAGCGGAACGGTTTCGTGGGATAACAATTCGCCTCAAAAACCTAATGACGTTTCCGTTTCTTCTTATTACCGGTAACCTGCACCTCGGCCTGAACGGCACCCGGCGCAGTCACTTCGTTTTCCGCAGTTTCGATGGGATTGATCTCCACGCGCCGCGGTCTTGCCGCAAATGCACGACCGATCACCAATCCGCGCACATCTTCAAGCAACTGCTGGAACATTTCCGAAGCACGACCTTTATATTGTACCAGCGGGTCACGCTGTCCGTAAGCCTCGAGACCGATGGAAATGCGCAAGGCCTCGACCTTTGTGAGATATTCCACCCACAACTCACTGAACGCACTCAGTAATAACTGGCGATGGACTTCATTAAGAACGTATTTTCCAATTGCATCGATGAGGGACTCGCGGTCTGACTCACTGATACCTGCTGCCGCTTCATTGAGCCGACTCTCCCCGAAAGCGATCCGCGCTGCGGGCCCGAAATCGGCGAGGCGTGAGGCATTCTGCTTCAAACGATTGAATTCGCTCTGACCCCACGTGGCACGCAGCATCTCTTCCGCTGTTTCAAGATGCGCCATGATATCTTCAACAATATCCACCGCTTCACGGTCGCCCAACAATTGCGCAGCAAGGAAAACATACGAGAAACGCAGGAACAACTGTCTGACCTGTTTGTGTGTCTTCTGATCAAATGCAGAACGTGTACCCTGTGCAAGGGTCAATAACAGACGCAACTTTCCCGCATCCGTATCTGTGGATTCGCGCTGGAGCAGCACCTCAATATCGCGCGCGATCTGGCTGTTCAAACGTTCACGCTTGTGATCGAGGCCTTCGCGCGCGGTCCGAATGATCACATCTTCGAGTTCATCCCAATCCGAAGGCAGCGGATTCGGCCACGGCAGTTGCTCACCCACGCGGTTTTGGATCGCACCGATCAGACGCAGGGCGTTGAGTCCGGTCAACTGATTCGCGACCATTTCCTGAATATCTTCCTTCACCGAATCGGCATCCTCACCCAAGGCACGCATCGTTTCATTATTAAGTTTCAGCGGCAAATGGACCAGGGCACTGAGTTCTTCCACGATCTTCGGGGCGCGGGGAGCATCTTCACGGTCGCGCAGGCCTTCAAAATAGGCATCAATCGCATCATCGCGCTCGGAGGTCTGTGTTTCAAATGCTTCATGCGTTTTTTCCACCAGCGATTCGATCGCACGCAGGTGATGTTCGCTCTCAGCTTGAATGGCGCGGGAGATAATGTCCAGCGTGGACTGCTGAATATTGTCATCCTTGATTTGATCGAGGATCAGTTTGAAGCCATAGGATGGGAACAAACCATCCTGCGAGTCAAACGGAGGCTGGACCTGTTCCAACCAGGCGAGCAGTTTCCACGGGCCTTCTTCATCTGCAAGGCCGATATCCACACGCTTGGCCACTTCGTTTTGAAGCATGTCCGCGACATCTTCGCTCAGGTCTTCCTTCATGAAGATGCGGTCACGCTGGCTGTAGATCTGCGAACGCTGTTCATTGAGCACATCGTCATATTCCAGCAAATGCTTGCGGACATCGAAGTTTGCGCCTTCCACACGGGTCTGCGAACCTTCGATAATGTTGCTGACGAGGCGGACTTCCAATGGAAGGGCTTCATCCACTTTGAGTCGTGTCATTAACCCGCTGACCTGGTCGCCGCCGAACAGGCGCATCAAATCATCTTGAAGCGAGAGATAAAAACGCGAAGAACCGGGGTCACCCTGACGGGCGGCACGACCGCGCAACTGGTTGTCGATGCGGCGCGCTTCGTGGCGTTCCGAGCCGATGACATGCAAACCACCCAGTTTCTTGACGCTTTCCATATCAACAAAATATTGCAGGAAGAGTTTCACTTCCGCTTCGTAAATACCGTAATTCGAGACATCCACCTTGAGCAAAGCCTGACGGCGCTCTTCGAGAGTCATGTCAAACGGGTCAAGATGTCCTGCTTTTCGCAGAACACGGTTCACCGCGGAGATCACTTCTTCCGCGAGGTCACCGCCGAGTTTGATATCCACACCACGGCCTGCCATGTTGGTGGCGATGGTCACTGCACCGAAGGCACCCGCGCCCGCGATGATCTGTGATTCTTCGGTATGCTTGCGCGCATTCAAAACCTGATGAGAAACGCCGCCCTGAACGATGGTCTTCAAACGCGGAGCAACCTCTTCGGGCAGCCGCAGGATATCGAGCAAAGTCTTCAGGTTATTGGCATCGTCGAGGCTGATGTTGTTGGTTCCATGCGGCGCGATAAATTTACGCAGCGCATCGGGTGTGATCTTATCGATCGGTTCATTGAAGGGGACAAGGGCTTCGATGAGTCGGCCATCCTCTTCCAAATTATTCGCGCGCAGATAAATCTCGCGGACAAGAGTCACCTGCAGTAAACGGCGAACAGGCTCGGCCTTGAGTCGATTCGAGAGTCGATCCGAAGATTCAACCGAAGTGGTCCCCACCAGCATCGGGCGTCCGAGCGCATGATAGCGGATGATCTCCGTCGCAATGGCGCGCAGTTTGGCTTCGACGGTGCGATAGATCACATCGGGATAATCTTTTCTGCGGTAGAAAACCCGGCCATCGGAATCGCCGCCCTTGGCGGTATAAAAGGAATATTGATAGCCTTCATCATCCTTCGCCTTCTGCTCCACCAGGGTGGCATCGGAACGCAGGGATTGATATTCAAGGTTGGTAGGCACGGGCATCACTTCGATCTTGTAGATCTTGTTGAATTCCTCGGCTTCCGTCAACGCGGTACCGGTCATGCCCGCCAGTTTTTCATACATGCGGAAATAATTTTGTAACGTAATGGTGGCGTAGGTGACGTTCTCAGGCTCGACCTTTACGCCTTCCTTGGCTTCCACCGCCTGATGCAAACCATCGCTCCAACGGCGCCCGGGCATCTGCCGCCCCGTGAATTCATCCACGATGACGACCTTGCCGCCCTGCACAAGATAATCCTTGTTGCGCTGGAATAGATATTGCGCACGCAATGCCTGTTGGAGATATCCCGTCAAACGCGCCTGCTCGGGAGTAAGGTCTTCGGGTCGATCTGGATCGAGAAGCGGGGTGCCCAAAATGGATTCCACATGGCTGACGCCTACTTCTGTTAAAGAAACGTTGCGGTTCTTTTCATCCACTTCATAATCTTCGGGGCGCAATTGCTTCACCACCTGCGCCATGCGTCCGTACCATTCGAGGTCGCCTGAAGCGGGGCCAGAGATGATCAACGGCGTACGCGCTTCATCGATGAGCACATTATCCACTTCATCGACAATTGCAAAGTAATGACCGCGCTGCACACGTGCATCGACACGCATCGCCATGTTGTCGCGCAGATAATCGAAACCAAATTCGGAGTTCGTCCCAAAAGTGACATCTGCCCGATAGGCTTCGACACGATCCACCATGCGGAGATGTTCCTGATCCTCATGCGGAGACTCGCGTTCGAAATCCACGATGAAGGCTTTCTTGCCGTTCTCGGTGACCGCGGCCATTTGCAAAACACCCACGCTCAAACCGAGCATGTTATAGATCGGGGCCATCCAGCGCGCATCGCGCCGCGCCAGATAATCATTGACCGTGATGATGTGTACGCCGCGTCCCGTCAATGCATTGAGGTACACGGGCAGGGTCGCCACAAGCGTCTTGCCTTCACCCGTTTTCATTTCAGCAATGGAGCCGCCGTGCAAAATTCCACCACCGATGACCTGCACATCGTAATGACGCAGGCCAATGGTCCGCTTGGAGGCTTCGCGCACCGTGGCGAATGCCTCGGGCATCAGTTCATCCAGCGCATCCTGTTCGAATTTGCGGTAATCCTCATCTTCGTCTTCCCCCTGCCCCCCGATGGATGGGGGATTCAATCCCTCGGTTGCCTTCGCAACCCGCGCCTTGAATTCATCCGTTTTTGCACGCAACGCCTCATCGCTCAATGCCTCGAATTGCGCCTCGAGCGCATTCACCTGAGCCACAAGATCGCCAAATTTATCAGCCGTCTTCTTCGTGGGGTCGCCACTGAATAGTTTTACGAAGTTCTTAAGCATAGTATCCCTTTCAGGGAAGGGATTATAGCATTTGGAGAGGGTATGGGGGATTTGAGTTTTATTAATGTTTGGGGAGATGGACGGCGGCTTTACTATCGTCTGCTGTCAAAAAGTTGCACCAGTAAACTCTCATATGACCCATGCGTCCGTGCAAAGACAACCATCCTCGAATAAAACCACGAATGCACGAATATCGCGCCACCCATTCGAGTATTCGTGAAAAATTCGTGGACGGTCTTCATTCAAAACGCCTCCGCCAGCAGACTCTCAAACAGCCCCTCCATCTGCCGCGTGGATTGCGGAGCACCCATCCGCCCCGCAACGACTCGCCCCGTGCTACCACCCCCGCAAACTCTTCTTGTGGATTCACAGGAAAATCAAGGTGGAAGTTATTCTGTACTGGCTTCATCTTCCATCGCGTGGATAATGGCGAGTATAACGCCATCAATATTATTCGTCACTTCGTTGTTCCAAAAGCGGACAACTTTGTAACCCAGTGATTCCAAATATTTCGTTCTTTCTTCGTCATACTCTTCCTGTTCCAAATGTTGACTTCCATCCAGTTCGATGATGAGTTTCTTTTCGATGCAGACAAAATCGGGAATGTATTTGCCAATGGCATGCTGCCTTCTAAAGTTGACTCCCAACTGGTCGTTGCGGATGAGCGCCCATAGTTTGCGTTCGGCGGGTGTAGGTTCTTTGCGGAGTTCAATAGCATGGGTTCTGGTTTTTGGATTGCTTCTGGGTGGGCGCGGCATTTTGTCCCCTCCTAGCCTCCCCAATTGCGACGGAGAGCACGTCGAAATTGGGGAGGGACGGTTGCGTCTG
>NZ_JADJKT010000018.1:0-59303 GCF_016705895.1 Candidatus Villigracilis affinis
AGTGACAATCTCATCGCGGCTCATGGGTCCCAGTTTTTGTTGCTCATGCTGTATTTCATCCCGGTCAATATGTACCGATCCTGTTTGCTTGAACGTCAGCAAGTGCAGTCCCATCATCATCAGCGACGCTGCAATACCGGGGACAGCCATATACTTTGCCCAATCCAGCCAGCTCACGCTTAATCCGCTGAAGCCAACGGTGGCAATATTTAACGTCGAGTCGCCAGTCAATAAGATTGTAGAAGTGGCAGTGGTGGCGACAAAAACGGAAAGTCCCAGCGACGCTGCGTCTACTTTGTTCATCCTGGCCCTTTGGATGATGGCGCGTATGAGTGACATCATCAACAGCGCTCGCGGAAAAGGGTGCGGGATGAGAAAACTCAACACGAAGCCGAGTACATAGGTCAAGATAATTAGGCTGCGATATGAAGTAGCATAACGAATCATAAAGAAATACGCCACACGTTGCGCCAATCCTGATTTGGTAACGGCGGCTGCGATCAGAAATGCGCTAATAATGAGCCACATCAACGGCAGAGACCAGATATGGAAAACTACATCCGGTTCAGCCAAACCAAGCAACAAATAGCCTAACAGCATAAGCAGTGTTGAATATGCCGGGGGTACAACATTGAATACCCACCATATCACCGTAAAAAGGGTGACGACAAGCATTTTGCGCCCCGCTAGACTCAGGTCACCGGGAAGCGGCACGAACCACAAGCTGATCGCCAATAAAATGGAGAGGGCCACTCCAATCAGTTTGCGATCCAAATGAAAACCGCGCAAAAAATCCACGCTACGGGCGAAGAATTGAGTCAAGGAAGTCCAACACTTTCTTTACGTTTTGTGGGGTTTCAAATGCAAGGTCAGCATGTCGGGCAGTGGGAAGAAGTTCCAGTGTCACTTTGTCAGCGCCAATCACATCCACCAGTCTGGCAGCCATATTGACTGACTGCTGGTGAGGCACAATATCATCATGTGTTCCGTGTTGAATGAAGAATGGCGGCGCAATGGAGCGGATATAAGTTTCGGGGTTTGCATTGTGTACCAGTTCTGGAATTTTAGTGATCTGCGCACCAAGCAAAAGAGACTCAGGAGAGTTCGCGCTGTTGTGCAAAAATTCCTCTGGCGGCGCAAAACCTGATTCAGTCAATTGCTCATCCATTTTGAGAAAATCTGTCGGACCGAACCAATCCACCACCGCTTGAACATGGCTGGGTTGTTCAGGATTACCCAACGATAGATCTTCCAACTCAGTTGCCCATGCAGAGACGCCCATCATCAGCGAGAGGTAGCCGCCTGCGGATCCACCCCAGGTTGCAATGCGCTGCGGGTCGAATAAATAATTTTTGGCATTCGCGCGAATCCAGCGGATGGCTGCTTTGACATCATGGATCAATGCAGGGAATTTCGCTTCATTGCTCATACGGTAATTAACGCCAACTAAAACATAGTCGTGCTTTAAGCACTCAAGCATGGGAGTCAGTTGAATATCGCGCTTATCGCCGCCCATGAATGCTCCTCCATGAATGGAGATGATCACAGGAAACGGTCCATCGCCTTCTTCGGGCCAATAGACATCCAGCTTTTGAGTTGGGGAAGAATCAGCGTATGCAAGATCAAACATCTTGCGCTTTATATGATCGGTCTTGGCTGGTGGAATTTCAAATGGCAGCGCATAATGTGGTTCGCTCATGGTATATACCTCGATCATTTTATTTACATTGTTATGAAGTGAAAGCTGCGGAAAAACTCAAAATTTTATGCAGCCACTTTCGCGACTGTTTCTTTAGCCTTGCGGTTTTTCTGATAGACATCAAAGGCGACTGCGATCAAAAGAACAGAGCCTTTTACCACTGTTTGCGAAAAATCAGGGAAGGTGGCCAATTGCATAGCATTGTTCAGCACACCAATGATAATGATACCAACCATCAAACCAAAAACGTTGCCTTCACCGCCCTTGAAGCTGACGCCACCCAAAAGTGCAGCAGTGAGGCAGTCAAATTCGAGGCCCTGACCGGTAATGGTCTGGCCGGCAAATACTCTTGACAGCAGCAGAACCGTTGTGATCGATGAGATAAAACCGCAGATCATGAACAAAAGTACTTTCATTCCATTGATATTTACACCTGCAAGGCGGGCTGCCTCTTCATTGCCACCCAACGCAAATACCCGTCGACCAAAGTAAGTCCTGGTCAAGATGAAAGACCCGATCAATGCCACAACGACCATGACGATGACAGGTACAGGGATTCCCCAAACATATCCCTGGCCGAACCAGCGGAAGGAATCAGGGAAACCCATGATATTCCTTGATTGATTGATGATGTAGCCCATGCCCTTAAATATTGCGGAGGTACCCAAAGTAATAATCAGCGGGTGGATCTTTAGTTTAATGCAGAGGAACCCATTGATCGCACCCAACCCGGTTCCGACAAGCAGAATCAGGGGAATTGCGACTGCAGGCTGCAGCTTCCAATCAACCATCATGATTGCCAAAAGGACATTACTAAACACGATCTGGGAGCCGATGGAGAGATCAATACCGCCACTGATCATCACAAACATAAGGCCGACAGCGCTAATTCCTGAAAAGGATACCTGGCGAATCAAGGTCCGAAGATTTCCAAAAGTCATAAAATTTGGAGCCACAAACGAGAAAAGAACCAACAAAAAGACCAGGATCAGAAAAGGCACATTCTTTTTCATGATCGATCCTAATTGACCGCCAAAGTTATTGAAAAAAGTAGATTGATTGTTCATCACTTATTCCTCCAAAAGTTAATGGATCCCCGATGCGAGGTCGAGAAGATAATGCTGATTGAAATTCTCTTTTTGGACTTCTCCAGCCAATTCACCCTCACATAAGACAATGATCCGGTCCGACATACCCAATAATTCTTCCATATCAGAAGAGATCATCAAAATTGCAATTCCATTCTCAGCCAATTCAGTCATCAGATGATAAATTTCCTGTTTGGCACCAACGTCAATTCCGCGGGTGGGTTCATCAAAGATCAATATGTCAGACTCGGCTGCCAAAGATTTGGCAAGCACCACTTTTTGTTGATTACCACCGCTCAGATTGATCACCTGCTGTAATAAGCTGGGAGTTTTAATATTAATACGTTCTTTGTATTTCTGCGCGATCTCATCTTCCTTTTTCGTATTAACCACACCATAATTTGAGATCCGTCGAATGATCGGGAAGCTAATGTTCCATTTGACAGCCATCTCAAGGAACAGCCCCTGGCCCTTGCGATCTTCTGTCAACAATCCAATTTTATGTTGAATTGCATCCAATGGAGAATGTATATTGGCAGGACGTCCGTTGATCAAGATCTCACCGCTTTCCATTGGAGCAGCGCCAAAGAGAAGTTGAGCCAATTCTGTTCGACCGGCACCAACCAATCCGGAGATTCCTAATATTTCACCCTTGCGGACTGAAAATGAGATATTTCGATCGCCATTCCCGGTGAGGTTTTTTACTTCCAAAGCAACTTCACCAGGTGACTTTTTCCGTTGAGGATAACTTTCCTTTAATTCACGTCCAACCATCAGCGTGATCAATTCCTGGCGGTTGGTCTCTGTCGTGTTTTTTGTGGTTACGTAAGCCCCATCACGCATGACACTCACACGATCAGAGATGCGGAAGACTTCTTCCAAACGATGTGAAATATAAATAATTGTCACACCTTTTTGTTTTAACTGGTTAATGATCTTGAACATCAACTCTACTTCTGAAACACTTAATGGAGCAGAGGGTTCGTCCATGATCAATATTTTCACATTCTTCGAGACTGCTTTAGCGATTTCAATGATCTGTTGCTCAGCAATGGATAGATCCTGCACCAGGATACGTGGATCAATTTTTACCCCAAACTGGTCCAGCACCTTGACTGCCTTTTTCTCAATTTCCCTGGCGTTAAATAATGCCGATTTTTCACTTCTTTCACACAAATAAATGTTCTCAGCACATGACAAGGTGGGAACTAAATTGAATTCCTGATAGATCACTTCAACACCAAGGCTCCTGGAAAGCGAAGGTGTCATCTTGGAATATTCATGTCCATTGATTTTAATAAATCCTGAATCGATATCGATAGCTCCTGCCACCGCTTTAATCAACGTCGATTTACCGGCGCCGTTCTCACCTAACAAGGCATGCACCTCACCTTCTTGAAAACTGATCGAGACATTGTTCAGAGCCAGAACACCGGGATATCTTTTGGTGATATTTTCCAGGGATAATACAACCTTGGCATCCATTCGTTTTCACCTCTATCTATGAATGAAGGGCCCCCTACCCTTCATCTTATTTACAAAATGCTTCTTGTTACGGTGCGAGCGTGGTGAAATCGCAGTTGATCGGTTCCAATGCATCATTGATGATATTGGGATATTCGACACCTTGCAGCATCTTCTTGATCTGTTCGTAGGTAGCTACATCAAGAGCGGTTCCACCGATGGCGACAAAACCCTTGTAAGGATCTGCGCAGCTAGTGACGGTTGGGATCATGGAAGGATCCATATCGCCTGCGAAAACGCCGTATTCAGAAATGTCAACGCCTGGCAGCGCCTTGATGGCATTGGCAATACCCTGAGCATGGGCAGCGGATTGGCCGATGAACACTTTGATGTTTGGATTCGCGGTTAATGCATTCTCAGCGGCAGCCTGACCGGCAGGAATGCTGTCCGTTGAAATATCAACATGTGCGACAAGTTTGACCTTGGGGCAGATGTCAGTGATCGTGGAATAACCCTGATCGCGCAAATGCATGCCAACGGAGGAACTCGCGCCACCAATAATGGCGGTTTCAACACTGCCATCGGCAGCAGTTGGGTACCTGGCTTCAATGAAATCGCAAGCCATCTTGGCGACCTTTTGGCCGTCTTCGAGTTGGCTGGTGTGCATAATGGCATCAAAGGGCGCCAGTTTTTGAGGAGGAACACCCATGATCATAATTCCAGCGGCCTTGGCTTCTTCAATAGCTGGCAGCAGCTGATCAATTTCTCCAGCGGCCATGACATACATGAAATCAACTTTCATGGAAATACAGTTCTCGATCTGATCGAACTGTTGGTTCAAACCACCTTCATCAGCGCCGTAGACATTCACAGTCACGCCATCTGCCTTGAATTGTTCTGTAACGGAAGTGGCAACACCGTTCAAAAAAGGATTGGCGAGTGAAGGGATGATATAGCAGACTACTTTGCCATTGATATCAAAGGGTGCTCCGGATTTTGCAGGAACCATGGAAACAACTGTGTCCTCAGCAGGGGCTTCGGTTGCGGCGGACGCATCGGTAGTAACTGCATCAGCAGCGGGCGCAGCGGTCGGGGCAACAGACTTGGCGCCGCAGGCTGTCAACATGATGCTCGCAATCATGAAAACTGCCAGAAGGATGGAAAGTGACTTTTTCATTTGGTTCTTCTCCTTGTTCATTTGAGGGTGATTATGACCATTCAGTTTTTGGTCGTTGTGCCAAGCATACGTTTTCAGTTACGTTAAAGCAATTCAATTTTTGATACAATGTATTCCAAAATGGAATAGGTGCATGAGGTTAATAATATGGAAATGAAAGTGGTTAATTTCTTTCTGACAGTAGCAGAGCTCGGTAGTTTTTCTGCTGCTGCTGATCATCTTTACATTTCGCAATCCTCCCTTTCCAAACAGATCATAGCGTTGGAAAAAGAATTAGGGGTAACGCTTTTTGATCGCAGCAAACGTAGCATTGCACTCACCGAAGCGGGGAAAACATTTAGAAAGCACGCTTATCAGATTAATGAAGAATACAAAGTGATGCTTACTAATCTCAAGGAATACAAGCGCGCGCCCTCACTCTCCATTGTTGCAATTCCGGTAATTGCCCAATATGGAATCACTTCGTATATTGCTCAATTCCAGAGCACTTATCCCAACATCCAGCTTGTAATGGAGGAGCGCGAAGCTTCAACTATTTTGCCCGCATTGAGCGCTCATCAATTTGATCTTGCCTTTATACGCAACAACTATCTTGATATGATGCATTATGAATTACTCGAAGTAAATAGTGATAAGTTCGTGGTTGCGTTGTCTACCAAACATCATTTGGCTGCGCGAACCTCAATCTCCCTGCCTGAACTCACCAACGAAAACTTCATCATGTTCGACAAAGGCACCATTGTCCATGAGCTGGCGGTGGAAGCTTGCCGCAAAGCTGGTTTTGAGCCACGTAACTTTTATGCCAGCCTGCGTGTGGAGAGTATTCTCGGGCTGGTTGCATCCCAGTCTGGTGTTGCACTTATTATGGAAAAAAATTTTCAATATCATAAGCATCCGGATGTGATTGCAATCCCCCTCGTAGAAATTATAGAAAGCAAAATCGTTCTGGCTTACCCGAAAGAAAAAAAACTCTCTGCCCAGGCAAATAATTTTTGGGAGTTTATTCGGGATTATCCGCGATAAAGTGAAGTCAGATACTACATAACATATGGCAGTATGGTGTCAGAAGATGTGAGATAAAAAATAATAGACTGTCTTGACCGATTTATGTTTATGCAGTAACGATATGAGTTGTAAGATCGCGGGTTCATAAAAAGATGGAACTCGCGGTGCGTAATTTTTTTTCACCCCTGTTTTTACGCAAAAATTGGCAAAAAGACAACAAAAAACCGCCTTTTTAGGGCGGTTTTTTCATAAACTCTTGGCGGTCCCGACGGGGAAAGAACCCGTGAAGTGTAACTATTTACCTACTGACTATGAGTTGATTTTGCGTCTCTTTAGGTGCTTTTCCTGTAAAGACTTGCTGATTTTACGTACGGCACTGAGACTGTCAAGCAATTGATGGGGGATTTTGTTAAAGTCGAGACAAATATCCACTCATGTCCACTCGTGTTCAAGAGGAACACTTTTATTACAGGCGAGACGAATACACCCTTGATCCATAAACCTTGTCTAAAAACTTCAGCAATAGATTGGCGAAATTCCCGTCAAAAACTTGGCGGATGAATTAAGTAGCCAGCACAGGTTAAGGAATACACGGCATACTTCAATCAAGAACGACCGCATCAGGGGATTGAACAGCGGATCCCCGATCGGTATGATCAGACAAGATCAAAGCCAACGAAAGGACAGGTCACATCGAAGGCAATCCTTGGGGGACTGCATCATAGCTATTCGCGTGCGACATATCTGAACTGACCTATATCTTTGCAAGTTAAGAAGTAAACGAACAAGGGTGAATACTGTTATCGAAGATCAAGATATGAAATCAAATTGTATTTTGCTGCTTGTGATCGGCCTGTTTTCCTAAAAACGATCGTCCAAATGACCCCAGTGTGTATTCAGAAGATAAACCGAGCCCACCTTGGGTGAAAAGGGGAAATTGACTGACGAAATTTCTGCCTAAAATTCCAAAAAAATCAGATGGATGAGTCAAGTAGCCAGCACAGGCACGCGCGAACACAGCCTCTTTTCCGAAAACTCTCCGAGATAATCAAAAAAGCACAAGCCAAATACCTGTGCCTTTTTGATTCAAACTTATACCGTTTCATATTTCTTCAACCCGTCACGTGCGATCTCTGCCAGTTCTTTCAATGGATGGAGCATTGCCAGCGCGTAGAACACAAACGCAATGCCATAGACAATTCCCTCGGCAGTTCCGCTGAAGATGCTGACCCAAACGAGGACGCTGCCAAGGTTTGCGGTGACCAGGCTGCCCCAGCATCCGCCTAACTGCGGCTTCTCATCTTTTAGGAAGAAGCGGCGGGCAATGTATGGGATGAGGGCAATGCCAAATTGCAGCACCCAGCCATAAATTAAGGCTTGAGGCGCGGTTGATTCGATGGGGCCTGCTTCAAGGATGCCGAGCAGCAAAAATGGTGCCATCATCACGGGCAGCAAAATCCAAATATAGGAAGAGACGAGATGCCATCCGCCCGCGCTGTTCAGGTTTCCGCTTTGCTTTAAGGTGCGGATCATCGACACGAGCAGCACAACGGTGGCAGAGATGTGCAAGACCAAACCCGCCACGGTGGGAGGTAGACTTCCGCCCAGCCACGGGCCAAGGACAAGCCCGAACGCGCCGAGGGTCATACCCCAGAAAATGTATGCGGTTGCATTTTTTGAGGCGAGCGGTTTGCCAGTGACCATTGGGATAAAGTCCACGAGCAAGCCAGCAAAGACCAGTGACATGAAGCCCCATGAGTTAGCATGGATGTGCGCTTCAAGCGGCACCTTGATGTACAGCGCATCGCTCCAGTTGAGGAACAAGCCTGTGCCGATGATGATACCGACCATCAGATAAAAAATACCCGTGATATAAAACTTGAGGCTGACGGGCGCATCGCCGCCGCGAATGTTCCAGAGTTGAAGCATCAGCAAGAGTGCAGCAATAAAGATCAGCGTGCCGCCTGTGAAGATCATCGGGTGGTTCATGCCGCCAAAGCCTGCCACCAACGCCACCAGACCCGCATTGAGCGTGAGCCAAATATCCCAGCGCATGGATGGGCGTACTTTTTTGGAAAGCGAAGCCGTGAGCAATGGCAGCAAACCAAAGACCACCTGCGAGAGAATCCCCAATGTAATGAAGTGAACACGAACCCAGCGCAAGGCAGGGAAGGCGCTAAAAACGCTCATGCTGACGAGTGAAGCATCTGCCGCCGCAAGCAAGGCGACGAAGGTATAAAGCAAAGTAGTGAGTAAGTATGGGATTGGCATTTTTATCCTTTGGTTTCGTTTTTCATTTGTACCACTGCCACGCCCAGCAACACCGTGGCAAGGAATATCGAAAGACCGCCGACCAGCACAAAGTAATAAGGCAAGCCCAGGTACACTTCGCCTAAAATGCCAAGCGGCATGAGCAAGCCCGCCAGCGCCAGCCACGAAGCCCATTTGGCGAGGTTGTCTTTCAATTGCAGTTTCATCAGCAAAAAGCCGAAGACAATGTTAAGCAGCGAGAACAGATTACCATGCACATGCGCGAGCCGTGCTTCAAAATGGACGCCCGTGTTGTAGGATTCGATCCAGGCTTCCTTGCCGGGGGCAAAATCCCGCAGGTAGATCAAGACAAAGCCATAGATCATGAAGGATGCCATCACCCACAGTCCCACGCCGATATTCCACTTGCCAATAGTTGTTTTCATTTTTTCTCCTTTGTAATTATTTTCCGTACCACATGCGGGCGAGCAGGTTATCTTTCAGCATGAATTGATGATAGAGCGCTGCGCCGACATGTAAAAAGACGAGCAGCAATAAAGCAGGCACAATGAAGCCGTGCAACATCCGCGCCGTGAAATCGAAGAAGTCTGCGGGAAGCGGGGAGCTTGAGCTGCCGAAAACAATTGGCACCAGCCCAGCCTGCATCGAAAGAGACATGCCGCTGACCGCCGTCAGAAAGACTAGCAGATACAAGGCATAATGTACCAACTTGCCGATCCGATCGAAGAAGGCATTGCCCGCTGTGGCATGTTCAGGTTTGGGGAGTTTCATGCGTGTGATGAAACGAGTCACGATCACAACCAGTGAGAAAATCCCAACACTCATGTGCAATGCCAGCGACATGAGTTTGTTCGCATCATTCGGCAGCCCGCTCATGGATTTGCCCATCACGAACGCGGCAACTACCAGAAGCACAACCAGCCAATGCAGTGTCACTTGTATGGGATGATATTTTTTAGGGGATGTTTTTGTCATGTTGTTCTCCTTGAAAACTTATTTTGTCTTTTGCGCCGAAGCACGAATCATTGCAAGAATGACCAGCCAGACTGCGAGCCGAAAAATCATTGCCAAAAGGCTTTGAGTTGCCACAACATCACGAAATGCCAGCAACAACAAAACAGTTGCACCCGCATGGACTCCGAAGAAGATCAGCGCAGAAGCCCTCGCATGGCGGCTCTCCCTCCAAAGCAAAATAGCTGGAATGAAAACCGTCAGCGCGCCCATCACAAAGTTATAAACAGGCAGCCAGCCCAGCACAGAGTAGCCGGGATTCCAGCCGCGCATTGCCATGCCGCCCGCAAAGATCGAGAGAGCGCCAACCACAAAAGCAAGCACGCCTGCGGTTTTCAGTTTGGAGATCACGCTTCACCCTTCGCGCCCAAAAACACCACGCGCGTTTTTGCGTTCATGCCACGTTTCGCGCCGCTTGGCACCACCACCGTCACGCCAGGTTTGATCGCAAAAGTTTCATCGCCCACCGTCATCAAACCTTCGCCTTCGAGAAAGTGATACATCGCCGCCTCGCCAGGGTGAACGGGAATTTGCCCGCCTGCCTCCAGCCCAACGACCAGTGACTTGAACTTTGGCGTGTCAATTAAAAACTGCGGCTTGGGTCCATCTGCCGCAAAGACCGCTTTTGATTTTATTTCTGCAAAATAAATTTGACTTGTCTCAGACATATCGTCTCCTTTGATATGCCTGACTTTACTGGAAACCCCCGATTCATACCCCGACTTTTGTCGGGTTTTTCAACCCAATCTTATTCCGCTCTGAATCATTGTCCGTTTCGCCAAACCAACAGCATTCCATAAACCCATCGCCGAAAAATCCCCATTACAATCAGTTTACTTCATAAAATTGGACATATACTGAAGTTACTTCTTATCAATACAATGGATAAACCATGAATCGTAAACCACGTAGCCATATTACGACCTCCCATCACTCAGAATTGGCTGTACTTATTGAACTAATTTCGACGACTCATACATGGCCCGATACACAGAATGTCTTATTCACGGCATTGGAACAAGCTGCAAAACTAGTGAGGGCGGATGGGGCGGAATGCCATCTGGTCAATCTCTCTGGAGAGTTACAATTCACAACACAGTACGATCTGGATCCTGACTTCATGTCTGGCTCTTTGGAGATTAGGTTTCCCCCTGGAACAGGCATTCCTGGTCTGGTATATGCAAGCCAAAGGGCTTTCTTCATCCCTGATATCGAAACCGAAGAAAATTATCAACGGCAGCACTTGGCACAGCAAGCGCGCTATTGCTCTCTGATTTGTATCCCGCTTTCCGGCATGGATTCACTTCTGGGTACATTCATACTGTATTTTAAAAAAGGCATCCAACCAGCTGCGGGTCTCCAAGAAACACTTACCGCCATCGGAAAACAGCTGGGCATTTCAATTGAGCGGGCGCGCCTCTTTCAGCAAACGACAGAACAATTAAAAGAGTTACAGATCCTACAGACCGTGGCAAATGCCTTGAATCGTTCCGCCAACATTCAAGAAGCTTTGGAACGAAGTTTGGAGGCAGTCATCACTGCCATGAACATGCGCTGCGGCTGGGTCGTATTGTTGGATAGCTTCCAAAAAAACCGGCTGGCAGCATCTTACAATCTGCCGCCTGAATTGGATCCTGCCGACTGGTCCGCCATGCGGACCCATTGTCATTGTATTGAGTTACTCCAACTTGGAAAACTGGATGCTGCCATAAAAATTGTTGAATGCCAACAGCTGAAGAGAGTGACAAGTCCCGATTACCCATACCATTCCCACGCCAGTATTCCCATCCGTGCCGGAACCATGCTTTTGGGGAATCTCAATATTGTGCCTCCATCCGGTTCCGCCATTACGATTGAAAATTATCGACTCTTCAATTCCGTTGGTGATCAGATTGGTGTGGCGATAGAACGCGCCCGCCTGTATGAGCAGGCAAAGGAACAGCGTACTCACGAACAGCAAATCCTGCTAGCGCATGGGCAAATGCTCCTGGGAGAACACAATCTGCAAACCCTCCTAGACCAGACCATAAAAGTAGTGTCTGAAGTGTTGCAGGTTGAATATGCGGTGCTGGCTTTGGTTGCCCTGGATGGCAAAATATATTCCTTGAAAACTGGTTTGGGCTTCCCGATCCAAAAAATACAAGCGGCTGTTGACATTCCTCTTGCCGGGAATTCCGCAATATCCCAGTCGATCCGCGCGAAAATACCCGTCGTTATTTCAGATATAAATCTGGAAAAAAGATTGAAAACATACACAGCAGGTCACAATATAAAACTAACATCATCATTGATCGTTCCAATGTTGATAGGCGAAGAAGCTCTTGGCGGTATCGCTGTGTATTCGCAATCGCCGCGACAATGGGGTGAGGATGAAATTCGCCTGCTCTCCCTGCTTGCCAACCAGACAGCCATTGCAATTGAAAATACCCGCTTACTCGAAGCTGAACACACTGCCCGCAGCCATGCAGAAATTCTGCATAGGCAAACAATACAACAGGCTCAGGATCTTATCCTCGCGTATGATACAACCATCGAAGGCTGGTCTCGCGCGCTCGATCTGCGCGACAAAGAGACCGAAGAACATACCCTGCGCGTCACAAACCTGACCCTGAAATTGGCGCGAGCGTTCGGAGTAAACGACGCCGAAATAAAACATATACGGCATGGTGCATTGCTCCATGATATTGGAAAAATGGGCATACCCGATATTATTCTGCGTAAATCAGGAACATTAAATGATGAAGAATGGTCAATGATGCGCCAGCACCCGCAACTTGCCTACGAAATGCTGTTTCCTATTGCTTATTTATTGCCCGCGCTGGATATTCCCTATTGTCATCATGAAAAATGGGATGGCACTGGGTATCCGCGCGGACTACAAGGGGAGGAAATTCCATTGGCAGCGCGTATCTTTGCGGTAGTTGATGTCTTTGACGCGCTGACCAGTGATCGTCCATATCGTCCTGCATGGTCAACGAAAAAAGCCATCAAGCATATCCGTCAACAGGCTGGCTCGCATTTTGACCCAAAAGTTGTGGATGTGTTTTTAAGATTGATCGGAAAGAAATAACAGGTGTTGCGCTTTGCCCGAAGCAATTTCCAATGAATTGGATATGAACTGACACCCATCCCCGCCTCATACCTCGACTGTTATCTGGTTTCTGAACCCAATCTTTATCCATCCCGAAGCATTGCCCGCTCCGCCAAACCTGCGCGATCCAAAATACGGATGTGTTGTTTATCCACCTCGATCAACCTCGCCTTTGTCAACTCACGGATGACACGGCTCAAAACGTCTGGCACAGTCCCAAGACGAGCGGCAAGTTCAGTCTGATTTGTCCAACGGCGGCGTTCGATCGTATCTCCTTCAACAGATTCCAGCAAAAGTTTGGCGAAGCGCGCCTCCACCGTTTTCAACGATAAGTCCGCAGCGAGCGTGACTAACTCGATAATTTTGTCCGCCATGTTCTCGATGATATGCAACGCGGTCTGCGGATGTGCCAGCACAACTTCCTCCAATGACTGGCGGGGAATCAACCAGATACCCGATTCCTCTAATGCCATTGCCGTCGCGGGATTAGGTCGCTTTGCCAGCACGCCGATTTCATTGAATACTTCGCCCGCGTCGATGAACCGTAACACCTGCTCGCGCCCATCGGGGGAAGTCTTCAACACTTTCAACGAACCATATTGCAAATAAAACAAATTTGACTCAACATCCCCTTCCCAGAACACTACCGCTTCAGACGGAAAAACTTTCCATATTGCGCTCTCTGCCAGGCGCTCAAGCGACTCGTCGTCCAGTCCACGCAGGAAGTCAAAGGCTTGGAGTCTTTTGAAGAGAATGCCGGCTTGAGGGGAGTTTTCATTCATTACGAATCTTCCATTCCATCGCGATGCGAAAATTCATGTATATCTCGCAGTGTTGATACTACAACACGCCATGAGGTTTGACACGCCGCCACAATCCGGCGGCAAAAACGATTCCGGCGCCGACTTCGAAGACGCGTCCAGTCAGAAGTGCAATGGGAAACCAAAATTGAAGAATGCCGATTAATATTCCCACATTGATCAATGCAAACGATATCCAGATCAATGGTTTGTTTCCCCTTGATTGACCAATGCTAAAGCGAGGAAAAACCCAAAATGCGACACCCATTGCCAGTTGAACAAGCCAGCCCACCAGCAGAAATTCCATGTGCAGAGGGAATAGATACCAAACGGGCGAATAGAAAGAAATTCCCTTTTGGGCAAGTAGCAGCGCGCCAAATAAGAACCCCAATAAAAGATAGAGCAATGAAGCACGTATGAACCAGACACTTAATCGCGGCATTACTTTTCCTTGACACGTCCCCAACTGTTGGCCACAAACAACAATCCTGCCATGAATTGGATTACTGCTGAAATTACCAGTAGCCATCCGCCGAATGGATTGGGTTGCATAGATTGAATGGGTTCAGCAATCGCTCGCACGAGAAGACCGATATTGAGCAGTGCATACGTCCACCAGCCAAGCGCTTCACTGCCGCGCGGTTTTTCGACCGAATGTTTTGGAAACATCCAAAAGGTCACGCCAAAGATCAATTGCGTCAGCCAGCCAAAGACAAGCAAATGAATGTACACTGGAAATAGACCATTCGTCATGCCCGATGCCAATAGAATGCCAAGTACGAGCGCGAATGCGAGACAGATCATGGCGGTTTTGATAAAAATACGCGTGAGCAATGGCATGGTTATTTTCCTGAGACACTCTTGCGAAGAGAATAGACCGTCATGCCGATGAATAGCAGGATCGCAACCTCGTTCAACAATCCGCCCCACATGCGCAGGGTGTGCATGTTTGCATAATCGGCAATGACACGCAACGCAAGTGATACGTGCAACAAAATCAAATGGATGTAAAACGCAGGCTGGAAATTGATTGGCACGCCGAGAATGGCGGGAAAGATAATGGGGGCGTGACCGAAGATCATGGAGATGACGAATCCGACAAAAACCGCATGAAGAACCGCATCGTATCTTGGACCTGCAACCTGCGCGCCAAACCCCAGGCTTAATCCTCCGCTGATGCCGAGCCAGAGAAAGCCGAACGCGAGACACCAGGCAATGTAACGTGTGAGCGGAAGTTTATGCCGAACATTGCGCCAGGCAATATCATTACGCAGCGACCAAAGTGGGATAAGAAGCAAGCCCAACCCACTAAGGCGTGTGCCAAGTTGCAGGTTGAACAGGGCGAGGATAATGCCTGCCAGAAAAACAGTAACGATGAAGCCAAATAGAATCTGTTGCATTTGTGTAGGACGCAGAACGCGGCTTAGTTCGAGTCTTTCGCCTGCAATGGTCAGCACGAGGAATGCCATCCAGAAAAAGACGACTTGATAGATTTGCCAGCCGAACATCCACAAAAGATTTCCTGTCAGCCACGCAACTGCGCCGAGGAACATGGTGATGGTATGCAATGCAAATTCACGGCGGACGATTTCCGTCAGAATGGCAACTCCGCCGAGGCTGGCGAGCGTTAGGAGGATCACGCCAAAGGGTAGATTTGGAAAAATGATGGCGACCAGCCAACCCAGTCCAGAAAGAAGCGGGGGCAGGTACATCCACTTTTGTTTCATCGCCACGGCACGTTCTAAGGTGATGAGAGTCCCTAAAAATCCAGAGATCATCACGGGACCATGCAGCATGGCAAGTGACGGGGTAAGGGAAGGCAGCTGCCAGCCAAGGCGCATGAGTCCCGCCCATAGCGCAGCGAGCAAACCAAGGATGGCAAGGATGAGAAATGGCAGAGGGTGACGGTTGGGAAATGCTTTCATGGGGTTATTCTACCCCGTGTTTTTGAGCTATTTTCAGGATTGGCGATGTGTCAAGCCTGAGGGGTATAATTTCAAGGCAATGATGTACCAAAAAGGATTTACATGTTGAAGAGTCTTCAAGGCAGGTTAGGCGCCTTGTTTTTTGCTTTTGTTCTGCTTGTGCTTACTTCGGTGGGCGCAACTTTTTGGGGTGTAAAGACTCAGCAGAAGGACGCTCTTATCATTAACCTTGCAGGGCGACAGCGGATGCTCATTCAACTGATGGTCAGGCTTGCAGGCGATGAGTTGGAGAATGGGGCGGCGAGTGCAATGATGATGGATGCCGAGAATACATTCGAGCAGACGCTCATGGCGCTTGAACATGGCGGGTCAACACTCTATTTGCCAGATAATTTTGTCTTGATCCCTGAAACGAATAATCTTGAGATATTGGAAGCTTTACGCGATGTGCGCCAAAGCTGGGGGAAATTCCGCACAACGATTGATGCAGTGGAAGCCATGCCGGCGGCTGAGATTGGTTATTCTGCAGCTATTGAAGAACTTGAAACACAATCTACAATTCTTGCCCGCCAGACGGATACGGTTGTGCAATTGTATGAAGCAGACTCAACTGCAAAATTGAATCTGTTACGCAATATTCAATTGGGATTTTTATTTTTTGCACTGATGTTGCTTGCCGGTGGGGCATGGGTAACACGTCAATCTTTGCTTAAGCCGCTGGCTGAGTTGGGGGTGGCCGCTGCACACTTGGGTGGAAATGATTTGGAAACGCCCGTGCAGGTGCAGGGTCCCGAAGAGATAAGGAAGTTATCTCAATCATTTGATGGGATGCGCCTTGGGTTGAAATCTGCCCAGCGGGAGTTGATTGACTTGAATAATACGCTGGAGAAAAGGGTCTTTCAACGCACGCGGGAATTGGAAGCGCTCAATGTCGTCAGCCAGGAAATTACTTCGCGCCTTGATATTCAGCAGGTCTTAAGTTCAGTGACGGGGAAAACCAGCGAACTATTGAATGGGGATATTTCGTTTTTGTGTTTGTTGGATGCCAGTGAGCCTTTGCTTAAACTTCAAACTTTTAGCGGGGCCAGGGATGCAGCCGTTGGCGATACAACCATCATAAAAAAACATGACCTAACGGAAACCATTATAAACAGCAGTAAGGCAGTGGTATGCGGCATTGATACCTGCCGTGAAGGCTGTGCGATTCTTTCTAAAAAATATCGCCGCAGTCATATGGCGGCTCCCTTGCGGAGCAATGATCAGATCATTGGCGCGTTATGTGTGGGCAGTACCAGCACGCAAAAGTTTAGTGATGAATCCATTGATCTGCTCACCAAACTTGCAAATACCGCCGCAATTGCCCTTGAAAATGCCCGTTTATATGAGCAGGCAGAGCGAATTGCCACCCTTGAGGAGCGCCGCCGTATCGCGGCGGACATGCACGATGGGTTGGGGCAGACCTTTAGTTATCTGGGATTGATGACCGACCAGGTGGTTGAATTGCTTTCCAACGGAAAAAATCAGGCTGCACTGGAAAGGTTGCATCTGACTCGGGAGACTATTGAAAAAGCCACAGGTAATGTACGCAAAGCCATTAATCGGCTGATGGATGAAAATCCGATCAACTCTGATCTTTGCGGACAATTGCAGGATGTGGCAAAGGAGTTTTCTGCCCAACATAATGCCATCATCGAGTGGCGGTGTGATGTCGTATCTCCATGCAATTGTCCACCTCATGTAAACGAACAGGTTATTCATGTGGCGCGTGAAGCGTTAACTAATGCAATTACTCATGCTCATCCAACCCGGATCATTGTGCAATTTACTAAAAGAGATCATGCTCATGAGTTGCTGGTTGCAGACAACGGAAAAGGGTTTGACTCTTCCCAACCCAGTCCAAATGGACATTTTGGCTTGCAGATCATGAAAGCAAGAGCGATGCAAATCGATGGACATCTTGAGGTCAAGTCAATGTCTGAGACAGGGACGCAGATTGTTTTATCATTCCCTTCGAGCAGTAAGGATTAAATTTCAGATGAAGAAAATTCGCGTAATGCTGGTAGACGATCATGCTTTGTTCCGCGAAGGGCTGGCTGTAATCATTGGATCTCAGCCTGATATGGAGGTTGTGGGGAATGCGAACGATGGATTGGAAGCAGTTATTAAATCACAAGAGTTGAAACCAGACCTGATCCTGATGGATATTCAAATGTCAACTATGGATGGGTTGGAGGCAACCCGCCAGATCAAACAGCTTCTCCCTGATACAACCATTGTAGTGCTCACCGTCCGTGATGATGATGAAAAATTGTTCGAGGCGTTAAAAAGCGGCGCACAGGGATATTTGTTGAAAGACATCCGTTCGCATAAGATGGTCGAAATGCTGCATAACGCCATAAATGGTGAAGCCGCCATCACACCATCACTGGCAGGGCGGGTTCTTGCCGAATTTCGGCGCATGAGTTTGAATCAAAAAAGCGATACTGATCTTCCAAACGAAGATAACTCGTTAACCGATCGTGAATTGGAGGTTCTATCTCTGGTCGCAAAAGGCGCGTCAGACAGGGATGTGGCCGAGAAGCTAACCGTGAGTCTAAATACAGTGAAGACTCACATCCGCAATATCCTTTCCAAGCTGCGGGTAAATTCCCGCAGGGAGGCTGCCAAGCTGGCACAAAGCAAAGGCTTGTTGTAATTTTAAAGAACTAATTCTTTTTTTAAAAAAGAGTGATGTAAAAATCACTCTTTTTTCATTCCAATTGTTACATATAACAAATACGCTAATCGGGGTAATTACAGTAACATGAGCGCTGAAATCTTATGCTTTTGTATCTATCTTTCATGAGGAGAATCGCCATGTCCGACAAGAAAAAGGAAGAACCGCAACACCCAGGTCAAAAGATTTTTGACAACATCTGGCTGTTGTTTTTGCTGTCCTTGCTGATCAGTACCTTGCTCTACAACGTGTGGGGAATTATCGACCTGTTAAATGTGCCACTGGCCCCATATTAAGAAACTGGAGAATGGATTATGTTAGCACCTGAAAAAAATTGGTGGAAACCCATGGGCCGTATGGAAAAGAGCTGGCTCACCGTTGCATTTGTCTGGTGTATCTTTCTTACGTTAATGATGCCCCTTTGGTATTTCTTTGGCAAGCAAAACGTACCCACTGAAACCTACAGAACCACACCCGCCGATTATGGAGCGAAGGTAAATGCTTTCGTGGAGCAATACACTATCGGCAAGGATGAAGCGAGTGGATTCCCCATCGTCGCGGCTCCTCCCGGCAGCGATGTTTATATCCGCGCCAGTACCTGGCAATGGTATCCGATCTTGCAGCTTGAAGAAGGACAGGAATATCGCCTGCACATCTCATCCATGGATTTGCAGCACGGGTTTTCTCTTCAGCCGGTCAATATCAATCTTCAGGTTATTCCTGGGTATGACTATGTCGCAACCATTACGCCCACCAGCTCGGGTGAATTCACCATCGTTTGCAATGAATACTGCTTTGTCGGCCATCACACAATGGTTGGTAAAGTGATCGTGAAATAGGAGATACAAATATGGCATCACTTGCACCTACAACTGCATGGACAAATGGCGCAAAGGACGACTATCGCGACTGCCCGGTAACCACCCTCAAAGTGGATATGCACACCGAACGCCTCATCATCGCCAATGCGGTGATGGCTGTCGTTTGTCTGGCGCTTGGCGGCATTGCTGCATTGTTGATCGCGCTCACCCGCTGGCAGGCGATTCATCTTCTCCCTGCGGCATGGTTCTACCGCCTGCTCACACTGCACGGCATTGACATGTTGATCGCGTGGATCGTTTTCTTTGAAATGGCTGGTCTGCATTTCGGCTCCACCATTCTTCTCAATGCGCGGCACGCGGCCCCCAAACTTGCCTGGACAGGTTTTATCATGATGACCGTTGGCGGTTTGATGGCGAATGCCGTTGTCTTGATCGACCCGAACTCCAATGTCATGTTCTCTGCCTATGTTCCGCTCAAGGCACATCCACTTTTTTACCTCAGCTATATTCTGTTTGCTGTCGGCGCGTTGATCACAGTCATTACCTTCTTCATCAATATCGTGGTCGCCAAACGCGAAGGACGTTTTTCAGGCTCCCTGCCTTTGGTGGTCTTTGGTTTGATGACCGCCGCCATTTTGGCAACTTACACCCTGCTTGAAGGCGCCGCCGCAATTGTGCCAGCCTTCTTCTGGTCACTGGGCATTCTCAAAACCTACGACCCCGGAATCTATCGCAACTTCTTCTGGGGTTTCGGACATCCCGCGCAGCAGGTCAATCTTGCGGCGATGGTTTCCATCTGGTACGCGCTCGCGCAAATGACCGTTGGCATTCGTCCGGTTAACGAAAAGTTCTCGCGCCTTGCCTTCATCTTGTATCTGTTCTTCATCAATCTTGGTTCAGCGCATCACCTGCTGGTTGACCCCGGTCTTTCATTTGCATGGAAAGCAGTCAACACATCCTACGCGATGTACCTCGCGGTGCTTGGTTCCATGATGCACGCCTTCTCCATCCCTGCCGCTTTGGAAATTGCCCTGCGCTCCAAAGGCTATAGAAAAGGTTTGTTCGGATGGCTTCGCAACGCTCCGTGGGCTGAGCCTGGTTTCAGTTCATTGGTTCTTTCCATGTTCCTCTTTGGCTGGATCGGCGGCGTGACTGGCGTAACTATCGGTACCGAACAGATCAACATGCTCGTTCATAACACCCTGCGCCTGCCCGGTCACTTCCATGCGACCGTGGTCAGCGGCACAACCCTTGCCTTCATGGGCTTCACCTATTACGTCATTCCGCTCATCTTCCGCAAGGAACTCAAGCTCAAGAATTGGGCAAAATGGCAGCCTTATGTTTTCGGCACCGGCATGTTGTTGACCTCAATGGGCATGATCGTCAGCGGTTTGCAAGGCGTTGCCCGCCGCAACTGGGATATTACTTTCGCAGGCGTCGTTCCCGGCACCGTTGAAATCTCTCTGGCTGTCTTTGGTATCGGCGCGATCCTCGCAGTGGTTGGCGGCATCATGTATGTGACCATCGTTCTCACATCCATTTTGACCGGCCCACGTCTCGAAGCATCCAATCTTTTGCTCCTCACCGGTACACACAACCCGATCATTGACTCCACAAAATTAACCGATCATCAAATGGAAGACAAGCAGAATCAACCGAAGGGCGCTCTTGTACTCGTCTTCGCCTTCCTTGTCTGGTTCGCGATTTATTACTTCACCAACTGGTGGTTATTGGGCCGTACCTGGTTCATAAACTAGTCGGACATTCTCCCCTTTGAAAGCCTGCCCGGGGTTTCGCCACTTCGGGCAGGCACAAAGTTCCAAGGCTTGTAACTCAATAAAATGACAGCATCTTTTTTACTCGGTTTACTTGGAAGTCTTGGGCATTGTGTGGGCATGTGCAGTGTGGTCATCATTCTTTTTGATCGCCAGCCGATCTTCCGAAATAAACTTGCCTGGGTTCTTGCACACGCCGGGCGCATCACCACCTATTCAATTCTCGGGCTTATCTTCGGCGCGTTTGGTCAAACTCTCTGGGCTTTCGACAGCCTTCAATCTATTCTCTCCATTCTTTTTGCACTCATCGCCTTTTACATGGCATCCGCATTTATTGGATTAACTCCCTCGCCTGAATCATTATTTCCGAATTTGGTTCGACACTGGGGAAATGCCATCCGCACATTCAAATCCGCTTCACTCCTAACCTCCTACCTGCTCGGCCTACTTTGGGGACTCCTACCCTGTGGCCTGGTTTTGACCGCGCTTCTCACAGCGGTCACTTCCACAGACGCATTTCAAGGGATGTTGAATATGTCCGTCTTTGGCATTGCCACCATCCCAAGCCTGATCGCCGTCAAATGGCTGACTGCAAAATCAATCCCACGCTTCTGGTCACGAAGCCTTGCTTCCATCGTTATGATGTTCTTCGGTTTCCAATTTGCCATGCGCGGATTTGCCTCTCTCGGACTCATTGACCACTTCATGCTGGGTTCAATTATGTTTTGGTAATCATCAAGTTGTAAATATGAATCTTGCTTCTGCTTCCACTGCGAATGTCAAAACGCTTACCGCTTGCTCGCTCTGCGGATTGACTACTTTACATCCCCTGTCCAATGACAATGGGGATGTGTTTTGCTGTCCATCATGCAGGGAGGTGGCGGCGCTTCTAGCGGAGAGTCCAGCCGTTGAGCAGAATCAGGTCACAGCCGGGGGAAGAAGCGAGGAAGTCATCCTCTCACTCGGCGGCATGTGGTGCTCATCCTGTGCGTGGTTGGTTAGTGAAAACCTCAAGCGCACAAAGGGCGTGGTCGGCGCGGAGGTGAGTTTCATCCAGCAGCAAGCCAATATCACTTTTGATTCAACAATTACCAATCACCGATCACTGAAAAAGCGCGTGCGTTCGCTTGGGTATCAAGCCACGCTTCCAAATGAAAAGCCGCGTGACGAAGAAGAATCTTTTTTTACGCGGTTGTTGATCGGCGGCGTGATGGTCTTACATGACATGATCGTGGGCGGCGGAATTTATGTGCGTGAGTTAATGGGCTGGGCAACCCCAGAGACGGCGTGGCTCGTGCATTTCTTTCAGATCATGATGTTGGTTTCGAGCCTTCCTGTATTGATTTTGCTGGGTCTGCCGATTTTGCGCGCGGGGTTTGCAAGTCTCTTGCGCGGACAACCTAACATTCATACGTTGATCATGATCGGAACATTTTCCGCATTTGGGTTATCGGTTCGCAATTTAATAATCGGGCATGGCGGTTTATATTTTGACACCGCCACCATGCTCATCTTCCTTGTTTCCATTGGACGATGGCTCGAAATGCAGGCGCACAAATCCAGCAACAAAGCCGTTTCGCGTTTGCTTGAACAAATTCCCGATAAAGCAACCGTGGTCACAGACGCACAGGATCGCATAGTGAATGTCTCGGAACTCAAGCCCGGTATGCGCGTGCGGGTTCGCCCCGGCGAAAGATTCCCTGTGGATGGATTGATCGCCATCGGTGAAGGCGATGTGGATGAATCATTGTTGACAGGCGAACCCAAGCCAGTGACACATCACGAAGGCGATAAGGTTCAAGCGGGAACGATCAACCTTGACGGCAGTTTTGAAGTGATCGCAACGGCTGTTGGCGCATCCACCACGGCGGGGCAGATCGGGCGTTTACTTCATGAGGCGCTGTGGGCGCGTTCTCCGCTCGAAAGAATGGTGGATAAACTCTCTGCATGGATGACGCCGCTTGCGCTGGCATTGGCAACCATTGCGTTCCTGATTTGGTATTCCATCGCCGGGCTTGAAACGGGTTTGATGGTGGCGCTGTCTGTCTTGTTGATCGCGTGCCCATGTGCTTTGGGGCTTGCTACGCCGCTGACGTTATGGCTGTCGCTGGAACGCGCTGCCGCGTCTGGTGTAATTTTGCGAAGCACAGGCGCGTTGGAACGGCTCGCCAAAGTGGAAAGAATCTTCTTCGATAAAACGGGCACGCTCAGTCAGTTGCCAATGAAAGTGCAGGGCATTTTCATCGAAGGGAATGGGGCAAAGAAAGCTGGATGTAGAAATAAATTTCTTCAAATCATCGCTTCGGTGGAAGATGGATCTGAACATCCGCTTGCAAAGGCAATTGTGGAACATGCCAAAGCAAATCAAGTTGAACTCATAAAACCTACATCTTTCAAAGCCCTTCCTGCCCTCGGTGTCGTTGGTCAATTACCGATCTCCAATCTCCAATTACCAATTCACATCGGCTCCGCTCGTCTCATGTCTGCTGAAGGATTGAGCATGTCAACGGATATCAGCCAGCAGGCGGAGGCGTGGAAAGAGGCGGGACACATCGTCGTGTATGCGGGTTGGGATGGGCAGGTGACGGGTATCCTTGCGCTCGGCGAAAATATCCGCGCAGAAGCGAAAGAGACGGTTCAGCAATTGCAATTACGCGGATTTGAACTTGGCGTATTGACGGGTGATGAAGCCAGCGCGGGCGCGCGTTGGCAAAAGGTGTTGGGCATTCCTGTCAGCGCCGCGCTTAGCCCGGATGAAAAGATGAAACGCCTGAGCGAAAATTCTGCGATGGTCGGCGACGGCATCAACGATGGCCCCGCGCTCGCTGCCGCAACGATTGGCCTTGCGATGAATCACGGAACGGATGTAGCGCGTACTGCCGCCGATGTTGTGCTCGTGCGCGATGACCTGCGCGTCATCCCGTGGCTGGTGGATTTATCGCGTGAGTCTATGAAGCGAGTAAAACAAAACCTTGGCTGGGCTGTGATCTACAACCTACTCGGTGTTGGGCTTGCCATGGCGGGTCTGCTGCAACCGGTTTTCTCCGCCTTTGCGATGGTGGCAAGCAGCATCTTTGTCACGACCAATGCAATGAAGATGAATAAATTTCCATTGTTGGATGAAGAAAATAGTGAACAGTTGTCAGTGAACAGTGGACAGTAAACTGTCGATACACCAATTACCAATAACTTAATTACTAACCTCAGGAATCTCAATGACTCATTACAACCCCTACGCTCAACGCAAACTCCTCCGCGCCCTTGAAAAACTTTGGGCAAAGTTCGAAGGCTTTATCAATCGTTTCACCAAATCGGATTTCAATCCTTTTTATCACCTCGGCACGTTGACCATTTTTATGCTGATCGTGCTGATCGCAACAGGCGTTTATCTCACCATCCTTTATCGTCCCGGTTTGGATGTCGCCTATCAAACCGTTCAGAAAATCGACTCCACATGGTTTGGTTCGCTCATGCGCAGTGTGCATCGTTACGCGTCGGATGGCATGATTGTGCTGATCGTTTTGCATATGTTCAAGATTTTGATCAGTGACCGTTTTTCAGGTCAACGCTGGCTGGCGTGGACAAGCGGCTGGATCATGCTCGCAATGGCATGGCTGACAGGCACAATGGGCTATTGGCTCATCTGGGATCAACGCGCTCAATGGATGACCGAATACATGATGGAATATCTAGGCGGTTCTTCGGGCCTTACCTATGTCGCGACTGATCTTGCCTCGCGCACATTTTCCAACTTTGTCATCATCATTTTTTTGCATGTCTTCATTCCGCTCATCGGCTTCCTCGGCATTTACATCCACAGCCTCAGACTCTCGCGTGAACGCTGGTGGTCGCCGCGCTGGGTCAGCATTCAAGCGGTGGTGGGGCTGGTGGTTCTTTCGCTTCTCAAACCTGCTCAATCTGCCATGCCCGCCGATCTCTCGCAATTGATTCATTCCGTGCCAATGGACGCATTCTATCTGGGTTTTTTGCCTTTGATCGACTTGTGGGGTAATTTGATTTTTTGGGGACTGGCGATTCTCGTTGGCGGAAGTTTATTCCTGCTCCCCTGGCTCGCCTCTGGACGTAACCCCGGGCCTGCTTCTGTTACCGATCCAAAGTGTACTGGCTGTAACATTTGCTACGCCGAATGTCCGTTCGACGCGATCCGTATGAATGATCGCAATGATTCTTCCGGCTATCATAAGCTGGCGATCATCAATAGCGCTCAATGCACAGGCTGCGGAATCTGTGTGGGCGCATGTCCTGCGGACGCAATCGACTTGAAAGGCGGCTACAACGGAGAACAAGTTTTTGGAATGGTCAAAGGCGCGTTATCTCAAGAGAAACAGAGCGGCAGTCCCGTGACCGTTTTGTTTGCGAGTCACAGGGATGAAGCGCTGGGCGGCTTGCCAGCCGAATTAAACGTCAGCAAGGAGAATGCTCCTGTGGCTGTGGCAACTGTCGGTGGGGAAGAGGCGGCGCGCGTCATCACGGCAATATTGCCAAGCATCAGCGCAGTCAATATCGAATGGATCAAATCCCTGCATGGTGCAGGCGCGCGCGATGTTGTCCTGCTTTCGCATCCGTATGATGACGGCGTGTACCGTGAAGACGCACATTGGATATTGAACCGCCTGCACTCGCGCCGCGCATTGATTACAAAGGAAGTGCATTGGCTGGAGACAACGCCAGGAAATGCAAAGACCGTTTTGAATTTTCTGAATGACCTGCATCGCAATGAGACACAGGCAAAAAGGAGTGTGCCCGTTTTGCCGCCTGTGAAGGATCGCGATAAACTTTTTCCAACCATCATCAGCGCGGTGATCGGAACGCTTTTGCTGTTTGGTATTTTTGCCATTGCCCTCCCGTTGGATGTTCCAGCAAGTATGGCTGCGTCTGAAGGCTCTGCCATTCGCATTGCATTGGATATTAAAGGAAAGATTTCGGTTGCTGCAATTCCAGAAGGCATGACCCTGCCCGAAGGCGCGGATGTCGAAAAGATTTTTGGCGGCGAGCATTATCCCGTCAGCATTATTTTAGTGGTGGATGGTGAAACGGTTTTGGATGAGACCTATCAACCTTCGGGCATCGGTGGAAATGGACGTATTTCAACGCTTGAATTCCTGCCCATTCCATCGGGCTCGCATCGAGTTGAAATGCGGTTGAAAGATGACGAGAATGATTATCGCGTGGTGTATTTAGATACACTTGTGTTGGAAGTGGGGCAGGTTGTGGTGTTTAGTTACGATGATAAAAGTGACATGGTGATCGTGCGATAGTCACTAAAACAAAAAGAGCGCTCGGCATTTGCCGAGCGCTCTTTTTGTTTTCACTGTTGGGGTTTGGGTTTCATTTGGTACGCTACAAAAAAGCCGATCAACAAGGCGGCAAGTACCGCGAAGGGAATCCATGTGAGCCTTGCATCTTCCGCGAGGATGGCACGGAATGGTTCTTCAATATCGGGGTTGGCGATATACCATTTGCCGCCATCCTCCGAAAAGCCGTTGACAATTCCGTCATAGTACACATATCTAGTGTATGGATAGTAATGCAGTTGATCGTAGGGAATGCCTTTACTTCCCTCGGCATGCATTCGCACGATTTGATAGCCCTGACCGGGGTCTGTGGGTGGGTTGACGCTTCCTTTGGAAAAATCGGCAAAGGTGTAGATATCTGCGGTGAATAAAGGGCTGGACACATTAATGTCACCTGTAATGCCGGGGCCTTTGACTACGATATAGTCAAATTCGCCAGCAGCGAGTGCGACGGTACCGGGAATAACCAGAGCCAGCATCAAAAAGAGGAAGTATATTTTTTTCATTTTTCTCCTGAGCGTTTTATTTGATTATCCCAGAAACATTGGATATTTTCTTTGATCTAGAGCAAATAGGAATTGCAGGAGTGCCTCTTCATAATTTTTTGAAAAATGTTGAAGTGAAACCACCGACGGCGGTATAAAATTTCGACGCTTTAGGCCAAATCTGTAATCACATGCCATAACTTCAGGATGTAATAATAGGTAAGCGCTGGTGTAATGCCTCGGGCTATTTTATTTAGATGGACTTACCAATGGCATTACTCACTAAAAAAATGAGATTTCCCTGGATAGAGTAAAAGGGTCGTTCACTGCTCATTACTTCCCGCCAAAGTTTCCAGTTTTTCACGATCCAGAAACGCGAGTTCCATGCGGCTGATTTGGATCAACCCTTCGTCGGCGAAGCGATGCAGAGTGCGACTGACCAGCTCTCGGGTAGTCCCGACCGTGTCTGCCATCTGATCAAGGGTCAGGTCGCGTGGGGTAGATTTTCCATCCACGCTGGAGTAGTGCGATAACAATAACCTGGCTAATCTCCCCGCGACAGGGTGAAAAGCAAAGCCGTAGACCACTTCTCGTACACGGCGCATATAGTGAATCAAAATATGCGAAACATCCCAAGCGGCTTGTGCGTTGCGAAAAATGACGGGCATGATGTCGTCGCGTTCCCAAAGGTAGAGCAGCGTATCTTCGCCGACTTCGAGCGAGGCGGGCATGGGCTGACCATCCACCACAGAATGACCCCAGACTACATCGCACGGATTGAGTTTGAAGACCACCTGACGGCGTCCTTCGGGCGAGAGCATTGCCCATTCCAGCCGACCTGTGGCAATGTATGCCACCTTCGACCAGGTTTCCCCCTGCCAGCAGACGTATTCATCTTTTTGAAATTTTTTCTCGACTGCGCGTTCCAGCAATTCCTGGCGTTCGCGTTCGGTCAGTTTCGAGAAGACGGGGGCTTTCGAGAGACAGTCGAGAATTTTTTGCAAGGGGATTCTCCAGAGAATTTATAAAAACGCAAAGACAGGGCGGCCGCTTCGTGATATTTTGTACACATGATACCCTGCTTTGGCAGGCGAATTATATCCAACATTTAGGAGAAGAAAATGGTAAACGAAACCACAAAGACCCAACGCATCCTGATGGCGGTCGTGGCAGTCATCGGCGGATTGTATTTGATGCTGTGGGCGCCGACCCAATCCATGCAGACTTTGAAGGTCAGCCTGGATCAAGTGCTGCTGCGCCTCGTGCCGCATGATGCAGATTTCTACCCCGCTGTGCCCGTCCTTTCGGTCACTTTCTCGGTGTGGATTATCGCCTTTGTTTTCGCTGGCGCATTTTTGTTGATGCTGTCGAAGAAGTTGTACGAAGGTGTAAAGTGGGCGCGCGCCGCCGCGTTGGGCATGTTTGCCATCCCTTCGGTTGGCGGGATGACCATGCTCATCCCATGGTTTGTGTTAGTGCTGGCTGAATACCCTGAGAAGGGCGTGCCGCCGCATACCATCAGCGGGATGCCGCCCGTCATGTTCGTGCTGTTCATCAACCTGCTGTTCTATTTCATCATCCTGTTTTCCGATATGGATACGCTCAAGAACAAGGCGTTGAAACTTGTTCCATACACAGGCTTGGGCGTTGTTTCGGGCATGGTCTTCATGAACGGACAACACGGCGTCCGCTATTTCATCCACATCCCTGGCGAGTTTGTCACTGGCGCAGATGGCTTGATCACTGCCAATCCCACCCCGCCTCCATTTACCTCCTCGCTGGCGCATTACATCACCAACCTCGACCATTTGGATTGGAAAACCTTTGACATGGTCTCCGATCAGGCAGTTTACAGTCCACAAACTCTGGCGCTGCTGCTGGGTGGATTCCTGCTCTATGCTGCCTCTGTGCTGTTGATTGTTTCCATTCCGATGCTGGCGATGAAGAATAAAACTGGCTGGTATATGGCAACGACTGCGGCGCTGGCGACGGCTGTTGTCAGTTTCCAGGGCTTCATTGTCCGCAGTTCAACCGAGTGGCTGCAAGGTGGTGTTTTATCCTTGGGATTGTTTGCAATCTTGCTCATTCCCGCTTTCAAAAATTTGCTCATCGAAAAGGGTGAGGGGTAGTCTTATAGAAGGGTGCTGCACTATCTGCACATGAAAATTTGTGGAGTCCATCAGAAAACTGATGGACTCCAATATCGTAATTTATATAGTTTCAGTGAGAAAAATGAATAAATCTTTGAATATGTGGTTTCGCCGAATTCATCGTTGGATTGCGGTGCCAACAGCCTTGTTGATTCCTGTGGCATTGATCATAAAGCTGGTAGGCAGCCAAGCGATTGTTGATTTTTGGGAAAAGTGGGACAAGATCCCATCTATTTTGATGCTGTTTATGGCAATTACAGGCGCTTATCTTTTTCTGCTTCCTTACATTGTAAAAAGCCGTCGAAACAAATCGCTGCAAGCCTGATTGCAATTCCAATTTTCTGTTGGAAAAAGGCGAACAAATAAAAAAATACACGTGACTCCTGTTGTGGCCATGTGCATTCTCCTTTGCAAATCCGAGGTTCGGGCAGACTTCGGATTTGCCCGTTTTTATAAACTGTGATTTGTGTCACAGTATTTTGAAAGGGTTTGTGCAATAATTCACTAGAGTTGCAGATTTTCAAAGTCTGACATCAAAAAGGAGAATGCACAAATGGCACCAATTAAAGACATCATCTTCCTGCTCTTAACTGGCGGACTCGCCGCCTACCTCTGCTGGTATTTCTACCAGAGGTACACCCTCCATAAAGCCCTGCACAACATCTACTATCTAATGGGATTTGCAGTGCTATTGGTTTCAGGGCTTTTGCTGATATTCCTTGGTATGGGAATTTTGGCTTCGCCCTACGTGTTGACCGTTGCCAGCCTGATTCCGCTGGGTATTTCGATGGGACTGGCTGAAGAATATTTCCCGAAGTGGAAGACTTACTTCAAGTGGTTCGCTGCGATTGGTTTCCTCGCCATTGCCATCACCAGTATTGGCGGCATGGATTCGCTCAAGAAGATCGCTGTTCCGCTCTTCCACGGCGTCGCAGGTCTGGTCATCTTCCTTGGCCCATTCTATGCAAAAGGTGCGCCCAAGGGCTTCTTCTGGGCCGGCATCGGCGGCGTGTTGATCGGCCTTGGAGGTATTGCTCTTGCTTTCATTTCCCTCGGCAAACAATTGCTGTTCTTCAGCCCTGATTTCGTTATGTTGATTCTCACTCCCCTGCTCTTTCTGATGGCAGGTGCATTTACGCTCGGTTTTACGAAAAAAGGTTGATCAATTTGTAGGTCGCGCTTCAAGCGTGACCTACTTTGTCATTATTTGTCTTTTGTCAAAGACGCACCAGCTGATTTGTGATATTTTTTTGGCAGGTTAAATCTACTTTGGAGTATTTCCTATGCAATTTGTCAAAGACCGTTTCAATTATCTTTTCAACTCCACCAAGGGGCTGATCCTTGTGGCAATTGCCATGATCGGCATCGTCACCGCCATTTGGGGCATGTTATCAGGCCCAATGGCTGAGATGGGCGTGCGCGAAGTCGTCATCAAGACCCTCGGCATGGACATTGTCCAAGCGGAACGCGAAGGACGCATCATCATTTTGTATCACTCGCTTGCCATGGCAATTGTCGCCATTGAGACCTACATGGTGACTGGCTTGTTGAAGATGAAATCCTTCTTCAAAACTGCCATCAACGCCATTATCACCGTCGGCTACATCCTGACCATGATCTTCGGCATGGGCTTCGCTTATTTCGGTCACAATTGGGCATTCCACGGGATTTACATCTTCGGATTGTCGCTGATCTTCTTCGCAGGTGTTCTGCTGGTCATTGCTCTCTGGCCTTGGAACCCCGAATACTACATCACCGACAAAGACTATGCCCATACCAAAAGCGGATTTGACCTGGAGCGCGCCGCGTTCTTCGCCACTGCTGTCACCACTGTGCTTTCAGCATTGTTCGGCGCTGTGCCAGGCTCGTTCTTCGGCAACGGATTTGAAGCCTTCCTTGCTGAAAACATCATCCGTCTGCCTGAAAAATCTACGATGGAATATTCGGTCATCGGTCACCTGCACATCATGCTGGCGCTGATCGGAATCATGATTACCCTCATCATAGGGCGCTGGCTCAACTTCAAGGGCATCCTGCACAAAGTTTCCATGCCGCTCATGATCTTGGGAACCATTGTCCTCAACCTTGGCGTGTGGGGCGTGGTCACTCCGCTTGAACCCATCGCGCACATGGTCATCTATGTCGGCGCAACACCTTCTATGTTTGCGGCTCTGCTCCTGCTCATTTGGGACTGGGACAAGCTCATCAAGGACGGCACTTCCAACATCCAGAAGCCCAATTTAGGTCACAAACTCAGCGCCCTCGTGCGTGACCCGCTCAAGTTTGGCCCCACATGGCAAATGCTCTTCATGAACTTCACCACCAGCGGAATCGGCATCTTCATGGCAATTCGGCTCGAACAAATCTTCCGCGTTTGGCCGGCCCGTGAAGAACGCATCGAGTTGACGGGGCACTGGCATGTACTCTCCGCCATCATCGCCACCATCATTCTGCTTTACTACGGCGACATGAACGGCTTCAAAGGCAAGCTGCGCCAATGGTACGGCTGGAGCATCATCATCCTTTCAGATATCGCCTTCGGCGCTGTGACCGTCTTCGAAATGAAACGCCTCTTTATCACCGAAGCCGAACAACAGCCGCTGGTCAACGGCCTGATGTATGCAATTGACTTTGGGCTTGGCATGTTACTGGTTATCCTCGCCATCCTTTTGGTGTACCGCCTGACTGACCTCTTCAAAAACAAGGGACGCTGGGTTGAGGAACTTGAACACGAACTCGTACAGGAAGTAAACAAATGAAACGCATCATCCTTCCCCTCATCCTGTTGACCGTTTTCCTGGCATCTTGTGCCCCTGTAGATTTGAACGCTCCCATCCCCACCTTTGACACAGGCGTAGACTCAAATGCCTGGGCACAAATCCCCGCGGGTGAATTTCACTTCGGACAACACGAAGATATCGAAACCACCGAAGCCTATGAGATCATGATTACCGATGTGACCTCCTCCCAATATGCGGATTTTCTCAATACGGCGTTTGCAGATGGCTACATAAAAATTGACGGTGAAAAAATCGTCGGCTTTTACCCGGGCGATGAATTCCACGCAGTCAAACACGAAGAAGAGATTGAAGCGGGCGATTGGGTTTACATCCCGCTTGATGACCCATCCCAAAGAATAAAATTTGACGGAACAACTTTTACGGCTCAGGAAGGGTATGCAAATCACCCGATGACCAATGTGACCTGGTTCGGCGCATGGGGCTACTGTGAATACTACGACAGCCGCCTGCCCACCGAAATGGAATGGGAAAAAGCAGGGCGCGGCACAGATGAACGCCCCTTCCCGTGGGGTGATGAAATCCTGCGCGAAAATGCCAACTTCTACTCCAGCCGTGATCCATTTGAAGATATGAGTTCCTTCGGCTCGCGCACCAGCCCCGTCGGCTTCTTCAACGGAAAAATGTACGATGGCTTTCAAACCATCAACTCCGCATCTCCCTACGGCTTGTACGACATGTCTGGCAACGTCTGGCAATGGACAGGCGATGTCTATGAAGGAATGCACTATCGCTTCATGCGCGGCGGCTCCAAAGACACCTATGACATGGACTTAAGACTCTGGGTTCGCAACAATGCCACCCCAACCTACTTCAGCCCGGGTGTCGGCTTCCGTTGTGCGCGGTGATCCTGAATGATTGCTAATTTGGGGGCAGGCTTTAGGCCTGCCCCCAAATTAATTCCGATGGAGTAATAATTATGAAATCCTTCTTCTCCAAACTACTTCACTACCTGCCGCTTATCAAAGGTTTGCAAACCGGGTTGCTGGTTGCCACTGGCCTGGCTGGTTACCTGAGCGCCCGTTGTCCGATCTTTAACATGGGGACGATTGCAGGGCTATTCGTCAGCCTCTTTCTGTCAATTAGTGGGAGCACCGTTCTTAACATGTGGTATGACCGCGACATTGACGCCAAAATGGGTCGCACAAAAAAACGTCCGCTTTCCAGCGGCATCGTCAGCGATGGCGAAGTCCTACGGCTTGGATTGACGCTTTCCCTGCTTGGGGTTGGTCTGGCCGCAGCAATGGATGCACTTTACGGACTGATCATCTTTGCGGGTCTGTTTTTTGACGTGGTGGTATACACCATCTGGCTCAAACGCAAAACCTGCTGGAGCATCGTCTGGGGTGGCATTTCAGGTGGAATGCCAATTCTCGCGGGCCGCGTGTTGGGGTTGGGCGGCTTTGATTGGATTGGAATTATTCTCTCTCTTGGCATTCTCTTCTGGATTCCCACGCACATCCTAACTTTCAGCATGAAGTACTATGACGATTACAAGGCAGCGGGCGTGCCAACCTTCCCATCCACGTATGGATTTGATGTCACCCGCGCGGTAATTGCGATTTCAAGTGTGATTGCAGCGTTTGCGATGGGGATCGCAGGCTGGGGCATCGGCATGACCTTTGGATATTTACGCATCTTGATCGTACTTTCGGCTGGGTTGCTCACCCTTGCAGTTGCCACGCTGCTGCGTCCCTCAGAGCAGGTGAATTTCGGATTATTCAAATACGCCTCGCTCTATATGCTTAGTTCGATGATTCTGATCATGGCTTAAATCAAATGAAAATATCAATCCTTGATCGTGTTCTGCTTCTTATCACTTGCTTGCTGGCAGCCTATCAGATCGGCTTCGTGATAGACGGTTTTTCCACTCTGCCGATGATTGCATACACCATTGCATTCGGTGTCCTGCTTGTCTCGGGGTTGCTAATCATCCTGCTCGGTATTGAAGTTTTGGAAAGTCCAGTTGTTGTCATTGTTGCAACGATGATCCCCTTAACCCTTTCCCTGGGGCTTGTCTGGCAGCATCTTGAATCATTCAAGGTCTTATACCTTGTCTTTGCCATTATCGGATTTTTCGCAATACTCGTCACACGCTCATTTCCCATGCCTGGACGCCTGCCGACCATTGTGCTTGCCCTCGTTCATGGCATTGCCGGCATGACCATCTTTCTGCTGCCGATTTTTCTTTCGATTCAAGGACTGACCAGACCGCTATTCTCCCTGGTCGGTATCGGCGGCGCGTTGATCGGCATTGGCGGCCTGGCGCTTTCCTTTCTCAAAGCAGGCAAACCTATTCTCTCGAAAGAGATCATTCTCAAAATTCTGCCCGTCATTTTATTCTCGATGACATTGTGTTTCGTGGCGGGATTCAAATATGGATAAAATTTTCGCCCTTCTCAAATCCTTTCGCGGCGAGATGAAAAAAAGCCGCTTCAAAATCTGGCTGCGCGCCTTTTTGTTCATTCAATTCTCTGCGCTATTCGGTTTTTATTTCTTTCGTGATATTGGAAATGGATATTTCAGTTGGATGTGGGTCGCGCTTTTGTTCACGCTTTTTATCCCTGTGGGCTTTCTAATGAGCCTGATTGTTCCCATGAAAGCAGATCTCAAACGTAGGGCAGTCATCCTTTCGTTTGACCGTGTCTATCTCTTTTTGATTTGGCTGTTGGTTATCGCCAAACTCATTATCGGGCGCATCCCCCCGTTCACACTCGAAGCAGATTTCATCATGTGTGCCATTATGGGAATTATGTTCGGACGGTTGGGTGGCATTGGACTGCGCGTGCGTTATCTCAAAGTTCAGTACGGCTTTATTTTGGAATCACAAACATAATGGTTATGCCTTGGGCGTGACCATATTTTTAAAAGGAGAATGTTATGTCCACAAACAGTTTCTTCGCAAAGTTTCTACGGTTCATCGGTATCGCTCTCATGGGATTGACCGCTGCGTTCACGCTCCTGGGAGGTGCGGGTACCACCTGCGTAGCCATCAACCCGACTGGCTTTGGCGAAAGTATGGCTCCACTGGCAAAATTCCAATGGCTGTACGTGCTCTTTGTTTTGGCAGGGATTGCCATCGGTATATGGGGTATCCGCGCCACCATCAAACTCGTGCGAGGCACGTCCGATTCGTATTTGACTAGTATTAAGGCGTTGGTTGCAGGTGCGGTTGTTGGCGGTCTCCACATCTACATGTCACGCATGTTGCGCGGAAAGTCCATGCCTGTGGATGCGGTCGTGTACACAACAATTCTGACTCTTGTCATATTCCTGATTTTTCGCATCCCTGGAATTTGGCGGGGTGTGAATTTTGACAAAGGTTTAAATAGCGGCGACACCGGCAGATTAGCGGCATCCATAACCCTCATTCTGGTTGGAGTCTCTGTACTTGCTATGCCTTTCATGATGACTAAAACACATACCTTTGTTGCGGGTGGGATCAACTGGGCAGCCACCTGGTCTCTGCCTCTGAACCTGATTGGCTTTCTTCTCATTGTGGGTGGGCTTGGCTGGCTGACCTTGTTACTCTGGCCAAACAGAAGAATTGCCACTGAACTATTGCCAGCATAAACTACCTGGACTGGCTTGTGGCGCATCTGAATGTAAACAGCGAGCCTGTGTTGAATTAGTTTCAAGTCACTAATGACAAAGCGTTTCAATACATATGCGTTCGTTCCAAGTTCATTTCTTGCAGATTATCATGTTTTTTAGAACGCCATCTTTGTCTCAAAAACCGTAGTCCGATAAAACGATAGACTTTTCAATGATAAGCAAGACGCCCCTGCTGAAGCAGGGGCGTCTTGCTTATCAGCACTTAACCCTTTCCGACCACCATATTTGGGCAACACCAACCAGTAGACACCAAATATTATGTTCCCTTGAGATTACATCGCCAAGGGGATGTTTGGACGACCACTTTTGATTTTGGCATAGTAAAATTGCCACATGACCTCTTACTGCGATTATTGCAATTCTCATGCCGAAAATACATTTAATCAGATTTATCACGAGGCACAATATGGTTTTCCTCTTCAAAACGATAATTTATTATTTGAGCTATGCTGGCTACTTGGTTTATCCGCCCGGATTTGATCGGCAAAACTTGACCGATTTGGGTTTGTACAGTAGCGATATGAGTTATAAGATCGCGGGTTCGTACAAAGATACCCGATAGACGAACTCGCGGAGCGTAACTATTTTTCGACCCTGTTTTTTACGCGAAAATGGCAAATAACAAAAAAAAACCGCCTTTTTAGGGCGGTTTTTCCATTTACACTTGGCGGTCCCGACGGGGATAGAAACCGCGATCTTAATTGAACACTTAGAAAAGGTAATCTACTTTCAAAGACGATTTGGTACTAGCAAGACATCTGGCAATCTAAGGTGAAGTTATGGCCTGAGATACATCCAAATACTATTCATTTCATCGAGGTCATTACCAGTTAAACCTTTCCAAGCAAGTGGGAGTTCAAGATCAAAGAGAATGCCACTATTAAGAATAGAAAATTCAAAGGCAGCAGCATTTCGAGGAAGCAGTAAAAGTGGGTTTCCATCTATTATCTGCAATAATCGATTTTTTTTTGCTCGCTTCAAAGCTTTAATTTCCGTAGGAGAAAAAGAAGTAAAAACAACATTTGTACCGTCATTTTGGGAATTACAAAGTAGCGCATGGGGATTCTCAAAGACTTCAACTACTTTGAGATTTAGATCCTGCCCATAAACTCTGGTCACAACTTTATTTACCCAATTAATTGGATCAGGAACTTGCACGGTCTGAGCCAGGTGTTCGCGCTTAATCTTCAGATCCTGCACCGCCCAAAGCACGACCTGTTCCCGCAGGCCGTCAATTGCTCTTCTCTGCCGTTCATTGCCCATACTAATCAAAGCGCCAAAAAATATCACTGCAGATGCCATTACAACAGCAAGAATTATTTCCATTTTTTAAATATCCTTTTCTATCTTCCTAAAATTGTTTGTTGTCGAACGAATTATCTTTTGCCTGAGACATTACCCGGAACGTCTCACCTAAACGATCTAATGCCTTGGGACGGGGATCCACCACGCTGGCAGACGTAATCGCCACGAATAAACCGAACAAGCCAATGATCTGCCAAAGCGGAAAGGAGGATTGATCCTGATCAGATATTTCTTCTGGTATTGGTGTGTACGGCACAAAAGTCGGCATCGGCACTATTTGTGTTGCCGCCGGCGTTTTCGAAGGCACCAAAGTGCCGGGTGCTGTTGGAGATGGTGTCAAGGTGGCAGTTGAGGTCGCTATCTCTGGGATTATGATCCTGCCAGCATCCTGGCCACATAAACCATTCACATCACACGCCACTGCAAGAACCGGATACTCCCCTGCTGGAGCCAGCATCCCATCGGCAAAGCGCCGATCCCATTTCACGGTATAAGAATTCTTTCCAGGATCAAAATCCAGCATAACTTCCTTCCAGCGCTTTTGCGGATCACGGATCGTCACCTGGATGGTTGCAATCGGGAAGTGACTGGGAGATACCTTCAATGTTCCCGTCTCCCATATCCACCATCGTTCCGTGATGGACACGGCCGGCGGGGCATTGTCCACGGAAAGTGAAATGGACGAGGTAGCGCTTTCATTACCAGCACGATCCGATCCACGAAACTGGATGGTGTAATTACCATTAGGTACTTCGCCAGATTGCCAAATGAAAGACCAGCTACCTGCATGTAGCGAAACAGGCTGCCAGGTGGTACCACCATCAACGGAAATCTCGCCTTCCTTTGGACCAGATGTTGCATCTTCCAAACTTCCGGATAACCGCACATCACCCTGCACTACATCCCCATCGGCATGAGATGTAATTTGCACATCCGGAGATACCGTATCCACACGAATCTTTCTGGATACAGTGACCTCATTCCCCGCCACATCCCTGGCATGAATCAACGCCTGATGATCCCCATCCGTAAAGTGAATTGGGAAGGACATCCAGGTTGCTCCATCATTGATACTTCCATTCAGGATGGAGAGTCCGGAGATCGCATCCGTAGCAGATGCCGATAAGTCCACTTGCGAGGCATACCAGCCATTCCTGCCATCCACATGTGGGAGTCTAACTACCAACTCCGGTGGCGTAACGTCTCGTTTCCAGTTGGAATTCCCATTGGCAGTCCGCCCGCTTGTGGAGGTCACTGTGTAATTGGCGGTTCCAGTTCCCTCCGGCAAAGGTACATCACAGGAATTGCCACAGGTAAATGGAACCCCATTCAAATCTCCACTGATCGTTACATCAAAGCCCTGCGGATCGCTGGCGGTGAGTTCCAGAGTCTCATCCCCTCTGCACCAACCGGCATCGCCCCACTGATCGCAGACCACCACGCCAATAATCTGCGGTGGCAGGGGTGTTGGCGTCGGGGAAGGCGTATTGGTATATGTCGAGGTTGGCGTAAAGGTGGAAGTTGCCGTGGCTGTTTTCGTAGGGGTGAAGGTTGGAGTAAACGTCAGCGTTGGTGTTTTTGTGATGGTAGGCGTAAAGGTCGCCGTCGGGGTGCGCGTTAGTGTGGCAGTAAATGTGGGAATCAGTGTTGCGGTTGGTGTGGGAGTGGATGGCGGGCCGATATATCCAACCTCCACTGCACGAAAATCCACATATCCACCCGATGCTGAAAGAGACCAGGACCTGCATCCGGCAGGTACTGACACTGGCATACTCACGAACCCGGGCAGACTTCCACCCGTGTTATATAAATACCATGTGGTAACAGCGCCACAAGCCCACAGTGTTGCAGTTCCCACACCGCCATCGCGGGTGAAAGCCACCATTGCCTCGAAATAGGAGGCATCGCGGTCAAAGGAACCACTTGCAATGCCGCCATTACCGATCCTGGTCACCCATTCCGTACAGCCCGAACCGCAATTGGTTCCTCCCTCTTCCGGAGGGAGGCTGGTACCATCCTTATGAGTCAGGTACACATACTGCACAGAGCCGCCCCAATCGATATATCCCGAATTATGAACCTGATCATGCACGCGTCCCTCCGGCAGCACAAATGCAAGTTGTGGAGCCGCATTGGTCAACACAGTAGGAATCAGGATAAAAAGGACAAGAGAAGCGAGAAGAAATGATTTCAAACGAGACATGGTTATTCCTGAAAGTCGCGTAATCCAAGGTGAAAAAGGATGAATAACAAAAAAGCTCCAAACAGAAGAAAGACACTTGCGATAAAGAAAAACTCCACAGGAATGACCTGTCCCAGCAGATAACCAACAAAAGCACCCGCCATAAACCCAACGATATATTTCATAAGATCATTCCTTCACTTTTTCCGCTGACCGCAAGGCAGGATGGGAAGGATCCACATCCCGCCACCAGACGATCTCATCCAGAATCAAGCGATACTCCCAAAGCAATCCACTGACGGGCAGGGACTGGAACCAAGCGTTTAATTTCAACTGCATTTGTTCCCTGCTGGACATCAAGGTCAGGGGTTCTCCATTCCCGCGCACCTTGCTGCTGTGGGAAACCAGCCATTCCATGAACCGTTCCAATCTGACCTGCTCCAATACACAAGCCTTGGCGGTGATGTCGGCTGCCATCTGCCGGATCAGAATTTGAAGATCGCTCATCGATCCCACCCGTTATCCGGCCTGGACATTTTCCAGGCCAGATACACCGCGCCGATCATCAGCAATCCAAAGGCGCAGGAAACCGTGCCGAATAAAAGAAGAGTTTGAATCAGCATTAGAAGCCCAGCCTGCGATCATCTTCCTGAGGAGCAGGCTGATGGATCTGGGTGTTGTTCTGTTCCTCGATACGCACCGCCAGGAATTCATCCAGAAGTTTTGCAAGCGCTGCCGGCAGCATGTCCTCCAGCATCTTCGACGCATTTTCCTGCCAGCCATCGGCGGGCAGATAATCATTGGGATGAGCAATGATCACTTCCTCGATCAAGGCTCTGACTCGCAAAGCATCCGCACGCGGCAATGGCTTGATCTGCGTCAACGTCGGCGGCTGCCAGCGTCCACTAATACGCGCGCGCAACCAGCACTGCAGAGAAGGCAGATCGAGAGTCATGTTCCCGTAACGCACGGTGGAACTCAGTGTGGCACGGATCAAGTCGGCATCTTCCGGGTCTGGGGAGAAGAACATCTGGGTGGAAGTATTGGCGAGCATGGCCTGCACGACCGGTTCCATGCCTTCCACTTTGCGCATCATGGATAAGGACTGAGCCAGCACGAACATGCGCGCGCCGAACTTGGCACCTTCTGCCAGCATCGACTCCAGGCGCATGCCCGATCCGATCTCCTGCGCTTCATCCACAATGAAATAGAAAGGTACAGGTTTCTCCAATGTCGCTTTGCGATAGGCGGCATCGAAGACGTTATACAAAACGCCGGCAGTCAGTCTCGCACCTTCGCGCCCCATCTCACCAGAAGGCAGGCGTAACACGATCCAGGCGCGTTCATCAATCCACTGATTCAAATCCACGAAGCGTTCCTGATGCATGGCGGAAAATAACCACGGCGATAACTCCAATGCCATGACCTTCGAGAGCACCGGACTGATCACTTCCGTGACCCAGCCTTGACTCCATTTATCGCCTTCGCCGGTCTGTCCCAGTAGGGCATCCAGCGCCAACGCACCCATGCGATCCCCTGGAGGTAATAGTGCCATTGCCTTATGTCGCCAGGGTTTATTGAAGGCCATGAAGACCACATGCAGAAGTCCCAACCCTGCTTCAGGATGATGCTGGTTCCAGACATGCGCGAGACGAAACAATCCAAGCAATGCCGCCTGCATACGCGGTCCCCAGTAGTCATCCCAGATACGCCGCCCGACCTGCACGATGGCATTGCCTGCCCAGGTGAAATCGGGAACAGCCAGCAGGTTCAAGGGAATGACTTGCGGTTGATCCGGGGTGATGACTCTTAATCGCTTGATTGCTTTTTGCTTTTGTTCCTCCGGTAATTGAGCAATCGCATCGAGGAAGGCATCTGCCAATGAAACATGCGGATCGACCAAAAATATGCCAGGTGCATCATCGCCTTTGGCAATCAACTGCTCCAACATGGAATACACAAAGGAGGATTTACCCGAACGACTACCTCCTGTCGCAAGACCATGTCCATCCGGATCGACACCGACCAGCGCGCCGGTCGCGACACTCTGACCGATCTTGAAACCAGCTTCCAATAACGGCTGGGAAGGTGGCGGTGCCGGGACTTCCTGCCAGACGGCGCGATCCAATAAACCTGATCCTTCACCGAGTTGAAGCGGGGCGATCAGCCCAGCGAGTTCACCAGCTGGCAACGGGAAGGTGTGTTTCTGGATTGCAGTCCAGACTGATTCAATGGGTTGCCACGATTGTTCACCAGCCAATAACGGAAGTTGGATCGGTTCAGTCATGGAAAAGGCAACTTTCAATAACGGCTGTTGTATGCGCAGTTCCACGACTTCCTTGGGAATGGATCTCCACGCAAGCCAATCCCGAATACCAAGTGCGGAGGCAACACAGATCGTGATACCGGCAACCACGAACATGGAGACCCCAAAGGGATTAAACCAACCCGCAAACAGAATCCCGCCGCTGATACCTGCCATGATCATCCCGAGGAACAAGCCTGCCCGCAGGAAATCCAATTGCAAGCCCCAGGAATTGGGTGTGTCATTGCCGACGCCGCCTTCGGTTCCATATGAGTAAGAAGACAGGCTGCGCAACTTTTCCTGCAGATGATCTTCATTCCCGAGCAGCCAAAGACGTAGACTCGCCTCCTTTCCTTCACGCGCTACACTGATCAACCGGCTGCCAATGGCAAGCAAAGGATCGCTATCTTTGGCAGAGGCGATCAAGGATGGCAAACGATTCGATGTTTGCAGGGCATATCCATCTGTCTGAATCTTTACCATGCCTAAACTGCGCCATCTGGAATGCTGCCCGGTCATGGCAGACCAGGACTGTACGACTCCTTCTGCAATATGCGGAGGCAGATACAACCTGACACGCAACCCTTTGGGAGAGGCGATCCATTCCATGATTGTGGGAAACGGCAGTTGTGCGATCCAACCCATAACCTGCGCACGCAGGTCATCCAGAGCATGTGGAGCGAATAGCAATTCCCAACCTTGCCATTCACCTTTGCACATAAGACATTGATCTGGAGCCGTGGCATGTTCATAACCGCAATGGATGCATACATACCCACCATCAGGATGCATGTACCCGTTCTTTGAGTACGTCATCGCGCCACTCCCGTTGCACCCAGCTGCTTCCAGAACTGGATCCATGTCGGAGGAATAGATACAAGGACAGGAAACAAAGCACCGCGTCCTGCAGACGGAGCTGCGAGAAAGACTCGCGGGGGCAAACGTGACGTGATTTCGGCATTCTTGCGTGCTTCACTTTCGGGGACGCCCAGCGAGCGATAAAAGGCAAAGGCTTCATCCGGTCCGAGCCGACCGATGAATGCGGTGGATGCCAGACTCAAGGAAGTGGGATTTTTCATCAGGTCGGCAGGCAAATGCGTGATGAGAGTCACGCCGACGCCACGTTTGCGTGCGCGACGGCCAAGTTCATCCAACAAGTCTGTGAACGGACCGCTACGTAATAAACGCCAGCCTTCATCGATGAAGATGTCCATCGGTTGTTTGCCGACCGTGACCGCATGATACAAAAACCAAGCCAACACTGAATGCACGATGGCACGATTCTCTTCACGTAAGGAAGACAGATCGAAGTTCCACCATTGACCGGCGGGAAAGTGAGGCGATAGCAGCGCTTTAGGTCTATCGAAGAATCCTTCAAATAACCCACCGCGCATAAAAGGACGTAACAACGCCAAAGGCATGGCGGCTTCGGGAACGTTGATCGTTCCCAATGTCTCCACGAATTCCGCAATAGACATCGCACCAGGTTTGCGATCCCAACGTCGCTTCACGGCTTCATGCAGGGCAGCTTGTACACCAGGGGATAAAACAGATTCACCGGCAAGTGATGCGATCAGGAAACGGACTGCCAGTAACAACTCTGCCGGGTTCTCGCCTTGTAGAGGATGAATGAGGCAGGTTTCCGTGTCTTCGGGAATACCAGCCGGTACGACTCTGCCGCCCACGGCTTCACAGAGTTTGTTGTTCTCGCCCTCGGGGTCGATGGAAATAACCGTGCGTCCCTGTAACAAGCGTTGCAACATGATCCAGCGCAAGAGGCTGGTCTTGCCTGCACCGGGTTCTCCAAGAATAAGAGTTGTTGCATGTGGAGGTGGTGGAACAGCCGGATCGAGTCCTTTGGTGAAGGAGAAGTGAATATCGCGTCCATCCCGGGCGTGTGTTCCGATCCAGACCGAATCCTCAACCGGCATAACCTGCCTGGAAGGTGCGGGCAATAAGGGAAGTGTTTCTTCCAGAAATAGTGTCGGCTCATCCAATCCTGGGAACAACTTTCCTCCGGGTTGGAAATGATGCAGAGCGCGTTCTGCGATGTAGAAGAGTCTCTGTGCCGTGAGTCCACGTGCGCGTAAATTCGATTCAATGACTCTGCGTGCGGCTTCCGCTTCCTCAAAGCGATTGCGCTCGACAAAGAGCGCCGACATCAAAGCGATCTTGAAGGCAGGCTTGCCAAAGGTCAGTTCTGACTCGGCGGCATCCATTGCATGATCAGCGGAGCGTTCTGCCATCGAAGGTCGGCGACCGGTCTTCTCTGCCAACGCCATCATGAAGCCTTCGAAGAGTGTTCGTCTTGCCCGCAGGGAACCACGCAGGACATCCGGTGGTTCCCTGCGCATGGATAAGGAATACATGACCGGCAGGTTGGGATAAAAAACATCCGCAGAAAAGCGCGACCAGGGACGGTCTGCCATACCAGGGACACCGGTGCCACGCGCGGAAAGTGGTAACAGGTAGCCACCTGGAAAGAGCAGATGATCTTCCAGTACTTCCACGGCTTCAGAGGCTGTCGATGCAACGAATTGGTCTTGAGGTTCAGGCATGGACGGCATGATACAAAAAGACACGGACGGGTGTTCCGTCCGTGTCGCTAAAGTGATTCTCCTAATATTTATTCAAGGACAAAAAGATTGCTGATAAAAACTCGCGTAGGATCATTGATAATTAGCAATTTAACCCCTTAATTTCTCCTTTTCTTATAGGTGATGAATATCATGTAGTTTTTGTGATAAATTCGATTGAAATTGAACGAATATTTTTGTATTCTAAAAACGCAAAAGAATTAATGCACTTTTTTCCCAGGGGACTGGGGGGTTTGAGAATAATTTGCTCAGCCCAAATAAAAATAACAAAAATAAAAAGCCAAAACGGACTTTTGTCTACATTTAGGAGGCGTATTATGGTGCACATTAAATTGACATTTGAAAAAATTTTACGTGTTCTGCTCGTTTTTTTTGTATTGTTTAATGCAGTAATTCCTTCGTCTTTGGCCAAGGCGCGATCAAAAGATATTTTCAATCTTCCCAAGCTTACTAAGCAGGATAGCAGTCTTTGGAGTGAGTTATTCAAAGGACTTTTTCAAACCTCCTGTCTTCCAAGTGGGGATCTAATAATTGTATCTGGAGAAACCTGCAGCTTAACTGCAGGCACTTATTCATACACCAGTATCACTGTTCAAACTGGTGGTACTTTATTGATTCTGGGTAATGCAACACTAAATCAAGGTGTGATTATTAATGCGAATGAGATTATTATAGAGAGTGGCGGAAGAATTGACGCAACCGGACAAGGGTATCCAAGCGGCGGCCCAGGCGCTGGTCAGGGGCCGAATCCGATCTGGACTGGCGGCGGCGCTGGTTATGGTGGAAAGGGAGAAAGTGGAGATGGCGCCGGGGGAAATGGTTATGGAATCGTAAAATTGCCAGTGGATCTTGGGTCTGCTGGCGGGGTTGGGCGATGTGGGTTGATTTCCATTTGCCCAGGAGGATATGGAGGAGGCGCTGTCAGATTAGTCATTGCTACCACCCTGACAATTGATGGTGAAATTATAGCAGATGGAGTTTCAGGCGGTGGACGATCTGGTGGTGGGTCTGGTGGCAGCATTCTGATCGAGACTGGAACAATCTCTGGAACGGGCACTATTCATTCAAATGGAGGTCCTGGAATGGACGGTGGCGGAGATGGCGCTGGCGGACGCATTGCAGTGTATTACAACACAAGCACATTTCCACTAGATGCACAGCATCTTCAAGCTCGTGGAAAATTCCAGGGAGGAAATGGGGGTGGACCAGGAACGGTTTACCTTGAAGAAACAGGAAGTTCATTGGACAAGCTGGTTGTGGATAACGGTGGAAACAGCGTTACAAATTACGCAGTTCACCCTGCGGGTGGGTATGCCTACGATCAAATTGAAATGTCTGGAAATGGAAAGTTGCGACTGGTTGGTACTTCTTCGCAATTCACATTAACAGGTAACGATGTGCTAACAGGAGATGGTACTGGTTATTTGGAAGTTGAAGGAACGCTTATCACTTCTTCTAATCTATTATTGTCTGATGTTTCCGTAACCATTCTTGGAAACCTTCAAGGGGCTGAAAATATAACATTGCAATCCCCTTCTGTCCTGGAGCTATATGCGACATCGCCTTTGCATACAGGGATTTACACGTTTACAAATTTAACAATTGAAAATGGCGCGACCCTCAAGCTGGTTACAAATGGAAATGGGGATACAAGTTACACAAATGATCCAGGTTTACAAGTCAACCTAACTAATTTAAGTATAGCTAGCGGTGGCAGAATATCTGCTGATGGAACCGGGTACCCCGGCGCTCATGAATCAGGAACAGGTCCTGGGGCGGGTATAAGCGCATGGAATACAGGTGGTGGTGGTGGACATGGTGGGGTTGGACAAAGTGCCAGTGGAAGCGGTGGAATCATTTATGATTCATTGAACCACCCCACTCTGCCTGGTAGTTCTGGTGGCGCTGGACAGGATATTTATCATAGTACTGCACCAGGTGGGGCTGGAGGCGGGGCCATTTGGCTGGTTGTTGGGGATACGGCAAACATAAATGGCGTGATCTCAGCCGATGGTGTTGTTGGAGCTGGAAACTCGGGTGGTGGGTCAGGCGGCAGTATTATCATTGAGGCAGATACATTATTGGGTACTGGATCCATTCATGCAAATGGTGGTCCGCAAAATGGTGGAGGCAATGGAGCTGGTGGAAGGGTTGCAATTTATGCCACAACCTCAAATCATACAATTTTGACCACAGCAAATGGTGCAACTGGGTATGAGATACCGGGGAAAGGGACTGTGTATTTTGATATTTTGGGTCTTGCAAATTCTACAGTAGAGATAACTCCCGCGCAAGTTATAGCTGATGGAGCCGACCAAGGCACCATCATAGTTACTCTGAAGAATGTGGATGGCTATCCCATGCCAAACAAGCCAGTGGAAATCGCTGTCATTCAGGGGCCTGGAGTAAAAATTAATGGGCAGCCTGTTAGCCCAAACCAGTTTGTCTCTATTGGGACAACGGATGAGAACGGCATCATATCCTCAACGCTTTCGACTGGACAGGCGGGGATAAGGGTTTTTCAGGTGCGAAGCAATCAGGAAACGATCCTGAATACAGCATCGGTTGAGTTTACCCAACCATTGAACGGGCCAATCGTGGAAGAGCAATCCGTGGTTTCTTCGGCCTCCGCAGGTGATGAATGTGCCGATTGTATTGGTTGTTCGGTCAATAATACCCAAGGTAGTGCAGGTGGTCCCATCAACACTCGTACCGGCGGATATGATTATACAAACACCGATATTTCATTTGTAACCTCTGCCGGAGAATTAAGCTTTGTACGCACCTATTCTTCATTGGTTTTAAGTCAGACTACCAACCTTTCACTTGGCTGGACCCACAACCATGATATGCGTCTCATCTTCCCGAGTGATCCGGGGGGACAGGAAGACGTAGTACTGCTCAAGTCCCGTTCGGCAAATGAATATAGCTTTTATGAGAACCAAAATGGTACATATGAAGCCGCGCCTGGAATTCGCGCAACCTTAGTTCGCAATTCGGGATCACCAGTTACCTTTACCGTTACCGATAGCAACCAAAATATCTACGTTTTCAATGTAGATGGACAATTAACCACCTTTGAAAATCCACAGGGAAATGGGTGGTCTTATACATACAATGCAAACGATGATCTGGATCGGGTAAGCGGAAATGACGGTATATCCTTTCTGGAGTTTGATTACGATACTCAGGAAAGAGTGACAACCATTACAGATCACACCGGGCGAATAGTAGCCTTTGCCTACGATACTTACGGTGATCTGATTAGCGTCACGGATATTTTAGGGCAGATATGGACTTATGAATATGATGAAGCTCATCGAATCACAAAAGCAAGCGCGCCGGATCTGACCATAATTGAGAGAACCGAATACGATTCACAAGGGCGTGCTGTGCGTCAATACGACGGCGAAAATAACCTTGTGGTTGAGATGATTTACCATGCAGATGGAACGACTACCGTTAAGGATGGGTTGGGATATGAACAAACCCATACTTATGATGGACGTGGGACTCTGGTTGGTGAAACAAATGGAGTAGGCGCTGAAACGACTACGGTCTATGGAGATAATTTCCAACCGACAAGTGTGTCTAATGCGGCCGGCCACACCCTGGAAATGACCTGGAGCACAGATGGTGTAAATCTGCTTAACAAAACCGATCCGGCCGGTAATACGACTTCCAATACATATGATGCCCTCAACAACCTGACCTCCACGACGAATCCGTTGGGGAATACAACCAGTTATACATACGCAGGAAAATTATTGACGAGCACGACCGACTCCTTGGGTGGAGTAACATCCTACACGTACACTTCCGCCGGTTATTTATCTTCGGTTACAGATTCCCAGGATAGGATTACTACTTACACCTACACTGCATCTGGGCAGCGCGCTTCCATGACAGATTCAAGCGGAAACACCTGGCAATATACCTATGATGCGCTTGGGAGATTGACGGACACGATTGACCCGCGTGGACGGGTATCTCATACGGAATACAACCCGGCTGGGCAGATTGTCCGATCTGTGCAAAACTATTCCCCCACCCGTCCGCAGAATGATCAAAACCTGTATAACATTGTTACGGATATACATACAATCCACGTGGAAAACAGATTTCAGTAACCGATACTTATGGGCGTACGACAAGTTATGTGTATGATAATGCGGGTCGCCTGATCCAGACGATTGATGCTCTCGGAAACACAACTACCAATGAGTACAATCCCGCTGGGCAAGTGCTTTCCACTACCGATGCCCTGGGGAATGAAACTACTTATACATATGATGGCACCGGACGATTGCTTAGCACCACGAATGCGTTGGGAATATCCTCCGGTACAACAGCCTTCGATATTCCTACCAACACCTCCACTGTAACGATTATTGCTGGCGCGTCATCACCTTTTACTACGATGAAATGGGGCGTGTGATTCGCGTAGTAGACGCATTGGGGAATTCCATCTATACCAGCTATGATGTAAATGGAAATGTGGACACCCGAACTGACCCGTTTGGCAGAGTGACGCAATATGAATATGACGAACTAAATCGATTCGTCCGTACAATTGACGCAAATGGCGGCATTGTAGAGACGGTCTACAATGAAAATGGACAAAGAGTTGCTACAATTGACGCAATGGGGAACCAAACAACTTACACGTATGACTCTCAGGGGCGGTTAGTTGCAACAACCGACCCATTAGGACGGGTAAATCAAACGGAATATGATCTATATGGACGGCGTACTGCCAGCATTGATGCAATGGGGAATCGAACTGAATACACCTACGATCTAATGGATCGAGTTATTGCTGTGGAAGATGCTCTTGGACAGATTACTACCACTACATACAATGCCTTGGGGAACGTGATTTCCCGGATAGATGCGAATGGGCATGCGATAACGTATGCGTATGATAATCTTAACCGTACCATCACGATAACCGATCCAAATGGCAGTACCACTGCGAATACGTACGATTCCGCAGGAAATCTTGTGGCTGTGATAAACGACCTTGGTGAGATAACCACTTACACGTATGATGCCTTGAATCGCCAGGTGGCCATGACTGACCCATTGGGAAATACCACCCAAACTATTTTTAACTCGCTTGGCCAGGTCTCGAGCGTAATTGACCCCAATGGAGTTGTAACGCACTTTGAGTATGATGTTCTCGGCAGGCAAATCGCTGTCGTTTTAAATTATAGACCCACGGTCCAGCCAGATGCGGAGACCAATGTCCGTTACGAGTATGTGTATAATGCAGCGGGGAATCGCACTTCGGTGGTGGATCCAGATGGCAATATCACAACCTATGCCTATGACGCACTTAACCGTGTAACAGGCAAGACAGATCCACTTGGCAATACCTGGACATATACCTACGATGCAGCAGGCAACCAAGTCTCCATAATGGACGGTAAGGGGCAGGTGACAAATTATGTGTACGACAATGCACGACAGTTGACCACAATTGATTATCCAGGCACTGAACCGGATGTTAACCTTGCCTACAACTTGAATGGGCAGCGTCTCTCAACATGACCGATGGCCTCGGTGAGACAACCTGGAGCTACGATGTCCTCAATCGCCCGCTAACTATCACTGATTCTAATAACGCAACAATTGGTTATGAATACGATGCCGTTGGCAATCGCACAGAATTGACCTACCCAAATGGTAATGCAGTTACATATGGGTATGATTCTACAAATCAACTGTCGTCTGTGACCGATTGGAACAATGCCACTACCAGCTATGACTATGATGATGCCGGACGTTTGATTTCTGTTTCGCGACCAAATGGCGTAAACTCCAATTATGGATACGATGCAGCTGGGCAAATTACCCAATTAGAGCATGCATTTGGAACTTCTTCAATTGCCTCTTATTCGTACAATTATGATCCCGCAGGTAATTTAGTGCAGGCGATTGAAAACATCACCCAGCCAGTTCCTCCAACGCCCATACCCACTTTCACAGAGACTCCTTCGGAAACCCCAACAGAAACACCTACATTTACTCCAACAATTACGGATACTCCTACAGAGACACAAACACTCACTCCGACAGCGACAAGTGCTCCTACTACTGTTTATACGCTTATTCTCCAGCCGAACGGCTCGGATGGCGTGGACAATTACATTCTAAAGAGTTCAGCCTCTACAAATTACGGTACCTCTGCAGATATGGGGGTCGGGGAGAAAAACAATGCAACCAATAGTGTGGCGCGCAGCTTGGTGAAGTTTGACCTTTCCTCCCTGCCTTCCGATGCCACCATCCTTTCTGCCACCCTTTCCCTATGGACATCACAGGATTTATCAGATAATGACACTACAGTCAATGTGTATCGTCTAAAAGTTCCTTATAACGAGACCCAATCCAATTGGAACCGATCAGCCACCGGGGTAACCTGGCAAACCGCCGGAGCATCGGGGGCAAATGATCATGAAGGCATGTCCATTGGATCAATGCAATTGCTCGCAAATGAGCCGCTGAATATAGAGAAGCAAATCCCTCTTGATGCAGCAAAAATTCAGGAATTAGCGAATGGAACTTTCACCAACAATGGCTTCTTCCTGTCTACCAGCAGCGAATTGAATGACCGTTTCATGTTCAAGTCGTCGGATACCTCCACGGCCTCTCAAAGACCTAAACTTGTGATTGAATATACATCACCCTCCACCACGCCTACCCCCACTGCCATGCCAGGCTTCATCTTTGCGGATGGATTCGAGAGCGGAAATTTCTCTGCCTGGTCTGAGGCCAATACTGATGGTGGTGATCTGTTTGTTTCCCACGAGGCTGCCGCCATAGGTAATTACGGAATGGAGGCGTTTATCGATGACATTTCTCAGATCGAAGTAGATGATGATAGACCAAATGGCGCTACCCACTACAGTGCGCGGTTTTATCTGAATCCAAATACGGTGTACATGCCAAATAATAATTCCATGTATGTTTTTGTTGGTGATACCGACCCGGATGGATGGGCTTTTTGTCTGGGAATGAAACGTATGGCTGACTATTATTCCCTGGCCATGTGTGGTCTGGACGATACCAACCAATGGCTAGATGGGAAGGAGATCTATATCTCCGACGAATGGCAAGCGGTTGAAATGGAGTGGAAGGCGGCTACAACCAGTGGCGCAAACGACGGTTATATGAAGTTATGGATTAATGGTGTACTGGTGGACACTATTAGTAACATAGACAGTGATGCCTCACGAATAACCGATGTTTCACTTGGATTCGACAGCGATGTCTCTGCAAGTTCCAGTGGATCAGTATATTTTGATGCATTTGAATCGCGGCAAGGTCAGTATATTGGGTTAGCCCCGAACGGTCCTGTATTATCGCCTCCCAACACTGATTTGTTATTAAAGGATAATTTTGAAGGTAACGATTTTTCCCTATGGAGATCCAATCCCTTGGTGGGAAACGGCGACCTGAGTATTTCAACAAACGCCGCCATAGCTGGGGCATATGGACTGCAAGCATTGATCAATGACACAACTGCAATCTACCTGGTAGAAGATGATTTTCTATTCAACGAGCCGCAATATCACGCACGTTTCTATTTCGATCCAAACTCGATTGCCATCCCGGGTAACAATGCATTCTCAATCTTTAGCGGAGGCAATAGCACAGGTACAGCCTTCCGTATAATGTTGTATGGAAACGGGGGGACTTATAAATTACAAGCACAGCCTCGTAACGATACCACCGCATACATTCAAGGCCAGCAAATTACTATGGCAGATTCGCCGCACTTGATTGAAATTACATTCAAAGCATCCAGCGCGGCAGGTTTAAGCGATGGTTATTTTGAACTTTGGCTGGATGACATGCTTGTAGATACTATTGTCAATTTAGATAATGACACTCGCAAAATTTCATATACCGAACTTGGCGCAACGGGCAGTCTGGATGTGGGTACAAATGGAACCATCTATTTCGATGAATTCGAATCGCGCCGCACTGCGCATATTGGGGCGGCTTCAGGTATTCCACTCCCTTCAGCTACACCCACAGCAACTCCAACAAACACTTCTGATCCAAATATTACGCACCTGAATATCCCAATTGTTTCCAATAATGATGATGCAGAAGAAGATACTACTGGTTGGGTGAACCGAACAAGCAGCGACCTCGAATTGGTGCATGATGCTGATAATCAGCAAGTTGGAATGCGCTTTACTGGTGTCAATATTCCACAAGGAGCTACAATCCTGAATGCCTATATACAGTTTACAGTCGATGAAACAACCTCTTCCGAGGCAACCTCACTTATCATTCAGGCAGAGGCGAATGACAACCCAATCACGTTCGGGTCCGCAAATAAAGTATCCACCCGTCCCCGAACAACAGCTTCAGTAGCTTGGGAGCCTTTGCCTTGGCTTACCGCTGGTGAAAGCGGTGTGAATCAACGCACCCCAGACCTCGCATCCATTATTCAAGAGACTGTTAACCGCACAGGTTGGACAAGCAATAACGCCATTGCATTCATTATTACCGGCACAGGGCACCGTGTAGCCGTAGCCTATGATGGGAGTGCAAGTGGCGCACCACATCTTTATATTGAATACATTATGACTGCCGCTACAACTGAGCCTACGCTTACAGAGACTACTCCCCCCACGCTCACATCGACTCCCGCCGAAACATCAACGCCAACCCAAATTGGCGCAGTGCTTCCCTCTGGTGGCGGAGGAGCGCTCTTTGCCATGCTTCCGCTTCAATTGGATTTAACCGCCACACCCACACTAACGCCCGATCTCTTGATACCTGATACATTAACTCCTACATCGATTCCCTTGCCTTCGGCGACAATACAGCCTTCAGGACCATTAACCATCAACTATACCTACGACGCCCTACACCGTTTAACCGCTGCAAACTACAGTGACAGCAGAAATTTCGCTTACACCTACGATGCCAATGGCAACACTTTGACTGCCAGCGATCCGACTGCGACAACGGCTTATACCTATGATGCAGCTAATCAATTGGTGACAGCCCAGGCGGATGCAACTATTTGGCATTACGAATACGATGCCAATGGCAGCCTCGTAGAAGTTTTGCCAGATGGTAACGCAGCCAGCGGCGCGAAACGCTACACCTACAACACAGCAGGATATCTGACGGAAGTGGAATCCCATAATGGATCAGGTTGGAACTCCCAGGCTGAAATGACCTACAATGGTTTTGGTACGCGCATGACCTCCAGTGCGTTTGGCGTTACCACGCAGTATGTTTCCGATGGACAAATGCCCCTGACCATCACCTCCACCGACAAGACCACAACCGTTCTGTATGGATTGGGACCGATTGCCGAACAGACCGCTGAATGGAATTACGTGCTGAATGACGGCGTGAACATCCCACGCCAATTGACCGATATTGGCGGGGATGTCACAATGTCTGTGCGATACAATCCCTGGGGAAAACCCCTCGAAACGAGTGGCACGGGCAATTTCGACGCCAGTTACATCGGGACATTGATTGACGCCACTACTGGCTTGATTTACATTGGCAATGGGCAATATTATGATCCTGAGACGGGAAGATTCCTGACGCGCGGGGTAAACCCGAACCGTACGAATCCCTATGTTCCATGGAATCCGATAGGGGCGGTGTTTGGTCCGCTGGTTTTGACCTCAATTTATTATTCACGCAAGAAAGGGAAAAAATCCCCTTGGTTGGCTTTAATCTTCCTTGGGTTGTTTTTGGCGGGATGTTACTGCCCAATTCCTGGAACTCCGTGGTCTGCGCCAGAAGTACCTAATGGTGTTGAGGATAATAGCGGCTCTGGAACAGTTACACCTGATCCAACCCAAACTCAACCGCCGACCGAAATACCGATTACACCGGCACCGTGCACGGATTGTAGTACATCAACGCCAACACCGACGCCTGCACCTATTCCTAATGAGACAGAGATCGCGGCTACCATTGAGGAATTGGTATCCTACATTATTGAGAATAACACTAAATCACCCGACTATGCCAGAGTTAGAAATTACCTAAGATGGCTTATGGATGAATCTGGACGTCAAAACCTTAACACGAATCATTTAGCTTATATATATGCAACCTCTCATATCGAAAGTAAGTGGATTGATTTTACCGAGCAATATGATGGTGATCCAAGAGAATACTTCAAAAGGTATGATGGCATCCTTGGAAATGTATACGAGGGGGACGGCGAGAGATACATGGGACGCGGCTTTATACACCTAACTGGTAGAGAAAATTACAGAAATGCTAGTAAAAGTCTCGGTTTATGGGTTACAGATGCTAATGGAACCTCATTGCCAAAACTGGAGGAATATCCGTTTTACGCACAATGTGGGGCTGATACAAGCGGTTGTGATGGTTATGATTATGTTACCAATGTCGCAGTCAAAGGTATGGCCGGAGGTTGGTTCACGGGCAAGAAGTTATCTGACTATGATAATGCAGATGGTAGCTATGGGTTTTATGACGCCCGAACAATTATTAATTGGCCTGGTGCAACACCAGATGCAACAGAGAAGGCGAAGAATTTGGGGATAGGTTTTGCAGAAATTCTTGGTCGGCAATGTCCATTAGGTGGAACGTCAACAGGTATAGTATGCCGCCCTGTGCCATAGGAAAGGAATTGCTATGACAAGACTAATTGCACACCCCCCCACCAAGTTCGCTTTCATGTTGTTCATTTTGCTTACAGGTTGTATACCTGCGAGCAAAATCTCGACCGAACCTGTTTTATCGACATTGGATATTACAGGCGAAGCAGTCTATAGTGTGTTTGTAAATAGCCAAACATCTGCTGAAAAAATTCTTCTAACAAACCTTGACACAAATGAAACTGTTGAATTAACGGATTCGGGCAGTAATAGTGCTCCTAAATGGTCATCAGACGGCAATCAAATCCTGTATTTATCTTGGACCTCTGAAAACTACTTTGATATATATATTATGAACAAGGATGGTAGTAACAAGAGATCTGTGTTGAGTACTCCTGCTAATGAAAGGATGGCTGATTGGTCGCCTGACCAGAGGAAAATTGTGTTCATTTCGGATAAAGATGGTTCTAGTGAAATTTATACGATTGATCTGGAAACTCAAATTGTTTCAAGGTTGACATATAGCCCGGCAGATAAAGCCTTTCCAAGTTGGTCTTCTGATGGAAAAAACATAGCCTTTGTCTCGAGCGTTGAAGGAGATGGCAGATTGCAGGTTTTCACTATGGATGTGGATGGTGCAAACATTAAGCAGGTTACTGATTACAATCCTGATTATTTTAACAGAGATCCAATTTGGTGTCCGGATGATGATTGTATTGTTTTTACCAGATTGGCAGGATCTGCCAAATTAATGTTGCTTGACTTCCACACTATGGAAATAGCACCCTTCGTTGGTGATTTCGTCCAACCAGAGCAAGGTGAAGTAATTGATCAAGGAAAGCCAACTCGATCTCCGGTGAGAGGTTTTGTTACTTTTTCTGTTGGCGGAACTTTTTATGCAATGGATATAAAAAGGAGAGAAATTTATCCACTAGGTATCCATGCACTTGATTTATCACTTTATCCATAGTGCATAAGAATCGTTTGAATTGAAAAATTAACTTTGGTTAGGTTTAGAAGATGAAAGCCCGTCCGCAAGCTGCCTGGCTACTTATGTGCAAGCGCAGAAAGCTACGCTTGCACATAAGTAGATTGATATAAAATAAAAAATAATCTCTTGAGCAAAGCGAATACCGCCATTCAGGAATTGGTGTATGGGAAGATCAATTCCACGATCAACCAGTTAGGCGCCTTCATGAATGATGCCTCTGCTCAACGTGGCAAGAAGATTACGAAAGCCGCTGCAGATGACTCAATTATGTAAGCACAAATCATAATCGTTCTACTTTCCGTTGCACCAACTCCTGACATGACCATGACGCCGACGAAAGGAAATTCTACATCGGCAAAAACGGAGAACTTATTTCAAAAAAATGGGCATTGCTAGGTGCTCAACGTCGAGTGCTGAAATCCAAGGTTGAGTTTGCGAGAGAAGCTGGCATGCTTCTCTCGCAAATAAAGTAGGGAGGAGTCTATCTAGCCCTTACGCCTCCAATGATCGAAACGACGGTTTTGCTTGCCACAACGATGCCTTTCATATCGGACAACGGGAGGTGAAAAGGCACAGGCACTGCATCTTTGAAATTAACAGTGAAGGTCATTTCAAGAGGCGAGTGATCTGAGGTAATAGGATGTGAGGTGTAACCATTACTGCCGATATCCAACCGTGATTTGAATATAAATGATGTGTAATTTTTACTTATATTCCAAATTTGGATTATGCACCCAGCGGGTCAAGCCTTCAATGGAAGTATGATCCAGATACCGAATCCGTAATCCAAAGCTGGCACACAATCCACTCACTCCCTCCCACCAAGCAATTCCCTCATCGCCCGGAAGCACAAACTCCAATACAGTTCGCCGTACAAAAGGGAGTGGATACTCCTGTACTGCCAAGGTCAGTCCCTGATGCAATATATCCAAGCCCTCTGTAGCAGGCGTGTTCCATCGTTGAACCTGTTTCTGGAACTCCAACCTCGGTTCCGGGTCGGGCCAGAACAATTGCAACAGGCGTAGTGTCCAGCCCGGTTGCATTGAGGATAGGATCGTCTTGTACGCCTCCTGCGGTCGCACATCGGGACGATCCGGGTCGGCGTACACTTCCGCAAATAAGCGCTTGGTATCATCTTCACCCATCAAAGCCGAGTGATTGCCGACCTGTATAAAGCCCTTTGCCAATACAAAGGTTCTCGTCGAACCAATGGTCTGCTCTGCCATTACAACCCCGCCTTGAAAATAGACTCGGGGATATTCAGATCGTTCGCCCGAAAGCCCGGTCGCATGGGACGGTTGCCTGTTGGCGTCAACCCTTTACCGGCTTCGTGCTTGAATAACGGAGAAAACGAAGGACGGGCGGCGGTACGCTCCACGATGGTGGACACTTCCACGATCTCACGCACGATCTGTCCATGTTGCGGATTGCGTTCGATATATACCGCTGCAGTCACCGCCTCCGCAAAGGATTGGGCGACCTGTATCTCGGACATGCGTGCCGCATCGGGATGAGCCTGCACGACCTGTAGAAAGCGCGGCCAGACATGCTCGGCACTGGTGGCATGGATGGTAAACGCACTGTGTCCATGACCTGTCGCTGCGGCGCGGATCAATTCCCATGCCTCCGCACCACGTGCCTCACCGATGACGACTCCATGCGGACGCGAACGCAAAGCAGAACGGATCAAGTCATACATGGTGACCGGTGGCGGACCGCCACGGATCTCGGGACGGGTTACTGTGTAGATGATGTTGCCTGTATCTGCCTTGCCATCTCCATTCCAGCCGTTCAGGACGATCTCATTGCTGTCCTCCACAATGAACAAACGGATCGCACCACGGGGGTAATAATCCAACATCTCTTGAAGAATTCGTTGACCCACAAAGGTCTTGCCGGAACCAGTTGTGCCGGCGATGACAAGTGTGCCCCCATGCACCATGACACTCAACAAATAATTCGCAGCTTCGGGTGTGAGAATGCCATTGCCGCGTGGAAAATCCTTTGGATCGAATTTAGGTCGCGGGACAGGTGGGAGTCGGTTTTGACATAACAATGCCAGACTTCCCTGAGTGAGGTCAGAGGCCGTGCGATAGTTTGAAATGCGCAAGGTGATCGTATCGCCGTAAGGCGATGCCGGCGGCATAACATAATTGATACGCACACCCTTGCGCCGAACCGTTCCATCCACAAGCGGAACCATGACCTGCAACATGGCATCCGCAATTGGGTAATCGGGAGTTGGCGCGCGTTGCCCGGCACGGTCGATCATGACTCTGAGTGCATCCCCGATCCCATCCGGTGCAGCTCCGGCGTGTTCCCAGCCATTACTTGTGGTGTACACATAGATGTGCCCCAGGTTGATGGCGATGTCTTCGATATCCGAACGGGCGATCAGTTCCAGTAAAGGACCCATCCCGGAGAGTTCACCGATCAGGCGCAGGATGTATTCTCGGGTAAAGAGACGCCTGCATCCACCGCACGAACACTTATTTCTTCAAAGACCTGACGGGCCAGAGCTTCGATCTCCGTGGAGGTCATGCTCTTTTGCAGAGATTCGATGGCTTTCTTTGCACGTCCTTCCTCCGCAAGAAGAGTCCACCAACGTTCCATCTCATCCGAGGAACGCGCTTCCGAAACAGGTTTGAGGGTTTTGCCTGTAATATCAAACATGCCTTAGCCCTTCCCGAACCAGCTGCGTTTTTTCGTCGGGCTGGGTAGCAATCCAATCCGTGAAGCACCTTCACGAACAGCGGGCACAAAATGAGAGGCGAAGCCAAGTAATGAATCGGCGAACGGTCCGAGTTCCTCCAGCTTCTCCTTCTTGTAGCGCCAGATCAGGATGTCCTCGCGTCGATCCGAGTTCACAGCTTGTGCTGCCAGACGCGGGTCTACGATGGGGATGATACCGTTTGGAATCAAAGCCAGTTCGATCTTGTCTTCAGTCAATGCCTGTTGCAACATCTTATGCGCCGCCTTGAAGCCATCGCCCACTACCTGGTTATAGCAGAGCTTAACGCGGCTCCCAATAAACTCATGGGCGCTGCTCTTGCCGACCACACTTGCTAGGGAGTTGATCATGCGTGCGATCCAGCGACGTGTTTCCGCGAGATCAGGAATTTCAGGTTTGATCACAATGGCAATCCCTTCTGCTGCTTTCAACGCAGCACGATGCACAACATGCGCAGGGTTGATACCAACATCCATAATGACCACGCCGCCTGCTGCGACTCCTGCCTCATACAACCCTTGAATGACCTCCGCGACTTTCGCTTCCTGTTGCAAGACTTCGTCGCCCAGATCATCGGTGATAAGACCTGGCAGGACTCTCAAGGTCGGTAAATTTTCCAACGGCGTAAAGGCATTGAGATAGGCTGCGCCGGATGCCACATCGCCCATCACGCCTTTGTTGGCTTTGGCGATCTCACGACGAAGCAAACCGATCATGGTGGTGTTCACCCGCTCCATGCGCATGTGATATTGCAGCGCGCCAGCGTTGCCATCGGCATCTACAAGGTAGGTTGTGATACCTGACAAGGCAAGCGCCACAGCAAGATTGACTGCGACTGTTGTTTTTCCCGTTCCACCTTTCGGCGATGTGATCGCGATCTTCCGCACTGCCATCCCCGATTGAATGCGCGCCGACATGTCGCTACCAAGCACCGCCCGGCGATATTGATCATCCGCGGCGAGATTGCCGGCATCCGCACGGCGCATCTCTTCATACAGTTTATTGATATCCACATCCGAAGGTGGATATGCGATGGATGGCACGCCGACCCCATTCGCCCAGGACGCCATGCCATCGCCGACGCCCGCGACCACGAAAATCAGCTTGCCACGTTCAGCTGCCTGTACCAGACTCTCCGGGGAGACGGACGATTCAGGCGACACAACAACAAGAGCGCGGAAATCAAACAAGTCAATATGCTGTGGCGTAAAAGCCGCGATCTGGGCGATGACCGAATGACCCTGTTCGGCCAGTTGCATATTCAAGCGGGAGGTCACGGTCCCCGCACCGAGTAACAAAACTTGCATTACTGTCCTCCTCCCAAAACTTCCTCACGATCCGCTTTGAACAAGTCTTCGAAGTCCCAA
>NZ_JADJKT010000019.1:0-21400 GCF_016705895.1 Candidatus Villigracilis affinis
AGATTTACACGCAAGTCCTCGAATCCAGACCGCTCTTGGTATAATTTGCGCCTATTAGAAATCAGGAGCACCATGAAATACCATATCTGGACCGAAGGCTGCCAAATGAACGTCGCCGACTCACAGCGGGTCGGCTCTTCGCTTGAGCATCTTGGCTACACCCTTACCGAAACCATCGAAGAAGCAGACGTTATCGTTTTAAATACCTGTGTCGTGCGCCAATCCGCCGAAGATAAGGCAATGGGGCGCGTCTCTTCGCTTGCGCCGTTGAAGAAAAAGAATCCCAACCTCGTCATCAACTTAATGGGCTGCATGGTCGGTGTGCGCGGCGCGGAGAAATTGAAGGCGAAACTTCCCTATGTGGATGTCTTCTCGCCGCCTTCCGACCCCGGGCCATTGATCTCGCATCTCACCCAGGGAGAAGTTCAATCGATGGAAGACGCGGAAACGACTCGCCGCTTCCTGATGATGGACGATGAACTGATTCTCCCCGTGGCAGAGCAGGGCAAACTCATCAGCGCGCATGTGCCCATTGTCTACGGCTGTTCACATGCCTGCACCTTTTGCATCATCCCCTACAAGCGCGGCATTGAACGTTCGCGCCCCGTGGGCGATATTGTCGGCGAAGTCCGCTCGCTGGCGAAACAAGGCGTCAAAGAGATCACGCTTCTCGGTCAAATCGTAGACCGCTACGGCAAAGACATCCCCGACGGTCCCAATCTCGCCGCGCTTCTGCGCATCATCCATGAAGTCGAAGGCATCGAACGCATCCGCTTCCTGACCTCGCACCCCAATTATTTCGACGACGACCTCATTCAAGCCATCGCCGAACTTCCGCGCGTCATGCCGCACATCGAACTCCCCATTCAAGCGGGCGACGACGAAGTATTATCGAACATGAAACGCGGATACACCCAGCAGCAATTCCGCGACCTCGTGGCAAAGATCCGCGCGCAAATTCCAGATTGTTCCATCGCCACCGACATCATTGTCGGATTCCCCGGCGAAACCGAGGAACAATTCATGGAAACGTATCGCGTCTTATCTGACCTGAAACTGGATGTGGCGCATCTGGCACGCTACTCCGTTCGAGAGGGAACCGTCGCCACCCGCCGCATGGAAGATGACGTCCCCGAAGAAGACAAACTCCGCCGCCTGCACCTGCTCGATGACCTGCAAGAGCAGATCGTCAGTGAGATCAACAAGAAATACCTCGGCGAAAAAGTGGATGTGCTCTTCGAGGAAAAGGTCAAAGGCCGCTGGCGCGGACGCACCCCCACCAACAAACTCGTCTTCGTCGAATCAGAAGAAAATCTGCGCGGCAAAGTCCTCCCCGTCACCGTCACATGGACGGGACCCTGGTCCATGCAGGCGCAACTCGCTGGGGTACGCTCGCAAAAACAACCAGAATTGATTTCTCTATAACAGGTAGGGACACGGCGACGCCGTGTCCCTATGATTTTCGGGGGTTATAATTTCGCCACCATGTCCTTCAACGAACTCATCACCACATTCGCAAACAACCTGTTCCCCATTCTGCTGGTCAGCAGCGCGGGATTTGTACTCGGTAAATTGCTCACCGTCGATTCGCGCTCCCTTGGGCGTGTGGTCTTTTATGTATTCAGCCCTCTGCTTGTCTTCGACCTGATGATCAAAAGCGAATTAAGCCTGCGGCAGGCGCTCACTACGGTTGGCTATACTATTTCTGTCATCGCAGTGATGGGCTCGCTGGCCTTTATATTTGGAAAACTGTTTCGTCTGGAAAAGCCTTATCTGCTGGCCGTTATCCTCACAGTGGCATTTGGCAATACGGGCAACTACGGACTGCCGCTGGTCAAATTCGCATTCGGCGATGACTCGCTGGCGGTCGCATCCCTGTTTTATGTAACGACAACCATTCTCTTCAACACGGTCGGTGTGGTGATCGCTTCCATCGGCCATATGGACTTGAAATCGGCAGTGTTGGGTCTGTTCAGGCTTCCCAGCATCTACGGTGTGGCGCTGGCGCTCATAATAAAAGGATTGGCGATTCAACTTCCCCTGCCCATTTCACGTACAATTGAGATAGCCGCAAACGGCGCGATCCCGGTCATGCTGATCCTGCTCGGTTTGGAGTTGACCCGCATCGAATGGTCACACAGTTTCCGCGCACTGGGGCTGGGTGTGGCCGCCAAACTTTTGCTCGGCCCACTGGTTGGGCTGGCCCTCGCAAGTTTGTTTGGCATGCAGGGACATGTGCGCCAGGGCAATGTGCTCGAAGCCGCCATGCCCGCCGCCGTCGCAACCACCGTTGTGGCAACCGAATACAAATTGGAACCGTCGCTCGTGACTGCGATCGTTTTCCTCGGCACAGCACTGAGTCCGCTTACATTAACGCCATTGATTGTTTTTCTAGCGAGGTAAAACATGTCTTCTTCCAAAAAGATCATTTTCAGATTAATGGCGGTTCTTTTCATCGCCGCGATTCTGCCATTTAATACGAATCAGGCCCAAGCGCAGGGTGGAATCGAAGTGAACGGTGCCACGGTGGCTGTCGCCTTTGGGAAGACAATCACGTTTCAGGCGAGGGTCACAGCTCCAATTGGCATCCAACAAATATCCCTGCTCTTTCGCGGCGTAAATGAAGATGTGACCCGCGTGGAGCCTGTGCAGCTCACGCCCGATGGTTTGGTGAGTTTCACCTATGATGCTTCCCTGAATGTGTTCCCTCCATTTAGCCAGATCGTATTTTGGTTTCAGGCCACGCTCGACGATAATCAAACATATACAAGTGCGCCGATCACTTTTGCCTACAATGACAATCGTTTTCCGTGGCGTGAAATAAAACGGGATAATCTGGTCGTGCACTGGTATGCAGGGGATGATGCCTTCGGTGCAGCCGCATTGGATGCCGCCGGTTCGGGCATCCGCGCGATCAATGAATTCATTCCAATTTCAGCCACACAAAATATCGACATTTATATTTACTCGAACGCCCCCGACCTGCAAAACACATTGTTGCTTGGCGGTGAAGATTGGGTCGGCGGTCATGCCAACCCTGAGCTTGGCGTGGTGCTGGTTGCGATCGCTCCCGGCCCGAATCAATCCATCGAACTTGAAACCAAGATCCCGCATGAGCTTGCGCATGTGATGCTGTATCGTTCGCTCAGTAAAACCTATGCTGCACAACCGATCTGGCTGCTCGAAGGCATCGCCGCCATGGCAGAATATCCCAACCCCGATTACAAACACGCGCTCGATATCGCAAGCGGAAATAACACCCTGCTTTCTTTGGAAGGCTTGTGCGCCTCTTTCCCCGCCGACGCAGGCAACGCCTTTCTGGCTTATGCCCAGTCCCAATCATTTGTCACCTACATCCGTGAGACATATGGGACTTCAGGTCTGGCGCGCCTGACCCAATCCTACAGCGAAGGATTCAGCTGTGAGCTTGGCGCCACCAACGCGCTCGGCACTCCGCTCAGCCAGTTGGATGTGCGCTGGCGCGAAAGCGTGCTGGGACAAAACGTCACGGGTGTGGCGGTTCGCAATCTTTCGCCGTACGTATTGCTGATGGTATTGGTATTGGTCGTTCCCATGTGGGGCGCGATCGATATGTTACGCCAAAGGAGAAAACGTGCAAAACAACCCAACTGACGAAGTGAAGCGCGTGCACATGTGGGTGAAGGGACGCGTGCAGGGTGTGGGCTTCCGCGCGCATGTGGAATACCACGCCTTGCAAATAGGCGTGCTTGGGTGGGTGCGCAATCTCGGCTCTGATACCGTCGAGACTGTGGCCGAAGGCACTCCTGAACAGATCGATCAATTTATTCAGATGGTTAAAACAGGTCCACGGCACTCACGTGTGGATGAGGCAAAGGTGGAATACGAGCAGCCCACCGGACATTTAAGCGGGTTCACCGTCAAAATGAGTCTGTGACATCACGCAAACCCAAGGCCGCGTTCCTTCAACGAGACCCATTTTCCCTGTCCGATCACCAGATGATCCAGCACGTCTACATCCAATAATTTCCCTGCCTGCACGATGGCGCGTGTCACAGCCACATCATCAGGGCTGGGAGTTGGGTCGCCGCTTGGGTGATTATGCGCAACCACAATTGCCGACGCATTCGCCCGGATCGCATCCTTGAACAACTCCCCCACCCGCACCTGCGATGAATTGACCGAGCCTTTATAAACCTCCACCGTTTCCAAAACCCGATTTCTTCTATCGAGCAAAATAACACGCAAATGTTCCTGCTCCAGGGCAGACATTTCATATTGCAGCAAAGCTGCCGCATCCGCGGGACTGTTAATGGAAGGTCGTTCTTCGGGGGCCTCCAATGAAAGCCTTCTCCCCAATTCAATCGCTGCTTTGATCTGCGCGGCTTTGGCTTCACCGATCGCATGCTGGTCCATGAGTTCCTTGATCGGCGCGCGATGTAAACCGCTCAAACCGCCAAACTTTTTCAACAAGCGCTGTCCCACCTCCACCGCATTCTCGCCTGCCACACCCACACGCAATAAGATGGCGATCAATTCGGCGTTGGTCAGAGCCTGCGGGCCAAGCAAAGCCAGGCGCTCCCGCGGACGGTCTGATTCGTGCAAGTCAGCAATGCGATACACAGGTTTTGAATTGGGTTCAGTCATCATGGCCGCTCCTTATTTTGATGCAGGCAATTTTACAGCAAAATAAAAAAAGTCCCGTCTTTCGACGGGACTTTTTTTATTGATAAGATTGGATTAGACGGTGCTGAGGCTGGAGTTCACTTTGCTGAACACGTTGCCGATGATTGGTCCGAGGATCATCAAAGCCGCAATAACGACGATAGCTACTAAAACGAGGATCAGCGCATATTCAACGAGACCTTGACCTTTTTCTTTGGGGGCGAATAACATGGATGTAAATCTCCTTTCTGATAATATGCTCAGGAACGCTTCCTGAATTGGCTTTATTTTACCCAGTACATAAAAAAACACAAGAGCGAATCAACGCTATTTCTTAACAGTTATGTTAGTCATTTTTTGGTCATGGTATGCTATGCTGGCGCGAGAAAAATAAATTGAACAGTTCCATATCATCGTTCCCCCAACAATCTTTTCTGTGGTTAAATAGCGCAACTAAATACAATCAGATCGGCGGCAAAACATGTTAATTCATTCTGCATCACAACTTCTCACCCTGGCAGGAGGCCCGCAGCGCGGACATGCCCTCGGCACCCTCGGCATTATCGAAAACGGCGCAGTCATTGTGCGCGACGAAAAGATCATTGCAGTCGGCACAACGGACGAACTTAGAAATGCCTATCCCGATGAACCCACATTGGACGCCGGGCATTCCGTCCTCATGCCCGGATTCGTGGACCCGCACACCCACGTCATCTGGGCGGGTGATCGCGCCAATGAATTCGAAATGAAAATGGGCGGCATGGCTTATCTCGATATTCTCGCCGCGGGCGGCGGCATCATCTCAACCGTCAAAGCTACACGCACTGCCAGCCTCGAAACCTTGATCGCGCAAACCCGTCCACGCCTGCTGAAAATGTTCGCTCACGGAACCACCACTGCCGAAGCGAAGACAGGCTATGGTTTGCAAACCTCCACTGAACTGCGCCTGCTCAAAGCATTGCTCGCACTCGATGATGAAAGTCCGCTTGATCTCGCGATCACATTTCTTGGCGCACACGCCATCGCTCCCGAATACAAAGACAATCCGCAGGGCTACACCGACGAAGTCGTCAACACCATGCTGCCGATGTTAAAGGAATGGTGGGAGACTCACGCACCGCGACTCAACCTGCCTTTTGTGGATGTCTTCTGCGAAACGAAAGCATTCGACCTTGAACAGTCGCGTCAGATCCTAACCCGGGCAGGGTCGCTGGGATTCCCGCTCAAGATCCACGCTGACGAATTTGACAACCTTGGCGGCGCAGCGCTCGCGGCTGAATTGGGCGCGGCATCCGCCGATCACCTCGTGCGCACATCCGATGCGGATATCGCCGCCCTCGGCAAATCGGATACGGTCGCCGTGGCATTGCCATGCACACCGTTCGGCCTTGCCGAAAAAGATTACACCCCCGCCAAGAAACTTATCGCAGCCGATGCCATGCTCGCCCTCGCCACCGATTGCAACCCCGGCACCTCGTGGAACGAGTCGATGCAGATCGCGATCGCGCTGGCATGCCGTTATATGAAGCTGACCCCCGCACAAGCCATCGCGGCCTCTACTATAAATTCCGCCCACGCAATTCGCAGGTCCGATACGATCGGTTCCATCGAAGTCGGGAAACAGGCCGATATGCTCATCCTGTCTGTGCCGGATTATCGTCAGGTTGGTTATCGCTATGGCACGAACCTGGTCAAACAAGTCATCAAGCGTGGACGCGTTTACTCGGTGGATGTCGGCTACTACCGAACGGCATAACGAAGGGTATTTATGGATATAGGATGGATCATATTTGGGGCAGTACTTGTCGCCAATGCAATATTCGCTGTCACAATCATAGTTTTTATTACCAGAAAATTCGAGGTGGCAGGACGCGATGCGTTAATTATGATGCTGGGCTCGCTGGCGGTCTGGTCGTTTGGCTACGCCATGATCACCTTCTCGCATGATCTGGATACAAAAATATTCTGGCTGCGAGTGGAAAACGTTGGCATTCTCACCCAGCCTGTGTTCTGGATCATTTTTATTTTGGGTTATTCCCGACAGGGCCGCTCCGTGAACTGGTATTACATCGCCCTGTTATGCATTGTTCCGCTCATTTCTTTTGGAATGATCGTTTCAGATCGCTGGTTCCATCTATATTACTCGTCGATAAAACCGCTCACAGAGAATCTTGGTCCTCTCGTCATTCAGCGCGGACCCTGGTATGGGGTCGCCGTTTTTCAAGCCTACGCCATTGACCTCATCGCCACAGTGCTCCTGATCTGGCGCTTCATTCAATTCAGGAATATCTTTCGCAAACAGCTTGCCTTTTTGATCACTGCCACGCTCATCCCGTGGATCACCAATATTTTCTATCAGGTCATTTCCATCTTTTTACCGTCGGTGTTCCCCCCAGTGGACCTGACCCCGATCTCATTCACCATCAGCATCGGATTGATCAGTTCCGGTATCTTTCGCACCCGCCTGCTTGACCTCGTGCCCATCGCGCGTGACGTGGTCATGGAACATATCCCTGAAATGGTGTTCGTAGTGGATGCCCACGATCGCGTGCTGGATGCCAACACCGTTGCGGAAAACTGGCTTGGCAGATCAAAGCAATCGATCATCGGACGTGACCCCATCGAAATCTTTGGAAAATGGCCCGAACTGTACAATCGTTTTCTCACCACGGAAAGAACCCGCGAAGAAGTGGTCATTCCAGGGAACCCGCCATTGATTCTTGAAGTGGTCATCACCCCGCTTTATAGTGAACAAAACGAAAAACTGAGCGGACGTGTTGTTCTGGCTTATGATGTCACGAAGCGCAAACAATTGGAAATTGAATTAAAGGCAAGGATCAACGAAATCGAAGGGCTCAGACTGCAATTGCAGGAACAAGCCATCCGCGATTCGCTTACCGGGGTATTCAATCGTCGCTTTCTGGCTGAAGCCCTTGAAAAGGAAATTTCAAAAGCTGCGCGTGAAAACATGCCCATTTCCATTATCATGATGGATGTGGATCACTTCAAGAGTTTCAACGACACCTACGGCCATAAGTGTGGAGATGCCGTACTGCGTGACCTTGCCAAATTCCTCACTGAGAATTCCCGGCAGGGGGATATTGTCTGTCGTTACGGAGGCGAGGAGTTTGTCATCCTTATGCCGGAAGTAACTTTTCAAACTGCCTACGAACGGGCGCAAGGCTTACAGCAGGCATACTCGAATAAAATCGTTGAACATGAAGGAAAACCCCTGAGGGCAACCTTTTCTGCCGGGGTGGCAAGCTATCCATTGCACGGCTTGACCGGCGAAGCCATCCTACATGCAGCAGACGATGCCTTGTACGAGTCCAAGAGCAATGGACGCAACAGGGTGACGGCTTTCGAAAAAAGATCTTTAAAGGAGAGATAAACATGCAAATAGATATTATCGGTGTGCCCATCGATCTCGGCGCAGATCGCCGCGGTGTGGATATGGGCCCAAGCGCGATCCGCTACGCACACTTGCAACGAAAGCTCGAAGAACTCGGGTATTCGGTGCACGATGAAGGCAATGTGGAAGTCCCCATCGCTGAAATGTGTGAGATCACAAATCCAAAATTGAAATACATCGACTGCATCATCCCCATGTCACGGCGTGTGGCTGGCGCGGTGGCAACCTCCATTCAAGCCAAAAACTTTCCGCTTGTATTGGGCGGTGACCACAGCCTGTCCATCGGCTCGGTGCGCGGCGCGGCGCGCAACAAAAAGATCGGCGTCATCTGGATCGACGCCCACGCTGATTTCAACACCGCTGAAACCACGCCTTCAGGCAACATCCACGGCATGTCGCTTGCCATTCTTGCAGGGCTGGGAGATAAAAGCCTTGTGCAATTATGGGATGAAACAATTCCCGTCATCGACCCTTCGAAGATCGCCATCATCGGCGCACGCGATCTGGACTCGGGCGAAAAGGTCAACTTAAACAACGCAGGTGCGATGGTGATGGGCATGGAACAGATCGATCGTTACGGAATGGTCTCAGTGGTGGAAAAAGCCATCGAACGAGTCAGCCGTGATGTGGATGGGATCTACCTCTCGCTCGATCTCGATTCACTCGACCCGGAGCATGCTCCCGGTGTAGGGACTCCTGTCCCCGCTGGATTGACTCAGCGTGAAACCCACCTCGCCTGTGAGTTGATCGCCGAAACAGGCAAGCTCATCGGCATGGACCTCGTCGAAGTCAACTCGGTGCTCGATGTACAGAACCGCACCGCTGCCCTCGCTGTGGATTTCGCCCTCTCGGCGCTTGGCCGCCGCATTTGGAATGGACATTCATGAAACCAACTCTGACAGATATCGAACGACTGGCTCGTGGCGCGGGCGCCATTCTGCGTGAACGCTATAACCAGGAACATGAGATCAGCTACAAAGGTGTGATCGATCTGGTGACCGAAGCAGACCATGCCTCGGAAGCCTTTTTGATCGGCGAGATTCAATCCAAATTTCCAGACAGCCACATCGTCGCGGAAGAAAGCGGCGAAACCATGGGCAGCAATGAAGGCATCTGGTACATCGACCCGCTGGATGGGACTGTGAATTTTGCGCACCACATCCCCGTATTTTGCGTTTCCATCGCGTATGCCTTCGAAGGCAACATGCTTCTCGCTGCTGTTTACGACCCGTTGCGCGATGAAATGTTCATTGCCGAACGCGGCCAGGGTGCCTTCCTTAATGGAAAGCCGATCAAAGCATCCAGCACAGTGGAATTGCAAAAAAGTCTGCTGGTGACGGGTTTTCCATATGACACTTGGAATACCGAAAAAGATAATTTCAAAAATTTCGAGAAACTCGCCAAAATGACTCAGGGCGTGCGCCGACTCGGCTCTGCCGCACTGGACGGTTGTTATGTCGCGGCAGGTCGTTTTGATGGCTTTTGGGAACTCGCCCTTCGTCCCTGGGATATCGCCGCTGCGGGACTCATCGCTGAAGAAGCAGGCGCGCGTGTCACGGCCACAGATGGAAAGGCAAACTACATTTCCACGCCGCAATCCATTTTGGCAACAGCCCCAGGCATTTATCAGCAAATGCTTGAGCAATTGAACTGAAGAAAATTCGTTTTAGTAACGTAAAGCAAAATCGGAAGGATGTGATGCATCTTTCCGATTTTGCTATTGACAAGAGTGTATCTCAATTATTGATACGGACCATCGCCGGGGGAACCACCGAATAAAGCAATCCAATTTGTTTCGGAATCTGGCTGGCGGGGATCAATGCGTTCGGCAGATTCGCATTCGCTGAGGTGGAGCGGTGTGTGATCGAGGTGATTGTCGTCGATGTTGACTGGATAAGGGCCGCCAATTGAGGGTGTGCCATAGGTGTCCAACACACGGTCAATGACGGTGTCACTGCCGATGTAAAGTGTGATCGTGTCGTAGCCATCCTGATCGCTGATGATGCCGAAGAAGTCATCGCCGAGGGTCTGGCTTGATTCGGCGGTTAAGATAATCACACCGGGCGGAAATTTATACGGCATCCGATTTTCGATATTGCCTTCAGGATATAGCGGAGAGAGGACCACGGCAAAGCCGCGGGGCGGAATCACCGTCGAGTTGGTAACCAGCATCGGGTCGAGTTGAAGCGAGGATCTTGAATTCCAAGAGATGAGTCGGTCGGGAGTCCCTTTTTCACCTTCGTCGAAAAGCATCCAGCCGCCGACATCCACCGGCTGATCGCCGAAATTATAAAGCTCCACGTACTGATTGAATTTTCTGGTTTCAAGTCCGCCGCACTGATTGCCCATCACTTCGCTGATCACGATCGTCGATGCAGCGGATGGGAAATTGATGTTGCCCGGGCTGGCGGTTACATTTTTTTCAACAACAGCACAGGAACGGCTGGCTGTGAATGGCGATGGTGTCCCTGAAACGAACAACACAGAGATGACCGCTTCGCCGGGGTTGTTCGGCGCAAGGAAAGTTGCAGTCAGGCCCTGCCCAGCCCAAACCACCTCCCCCATTGTTGCGCTCCATTGGATCTGTGTGTTGGCGGGGATCTGTCCATCCAGGGTCAGCGCCAGTTGATCGCCTGCCTGCACCTGACACACATCGGGCAAAATGGATGCCTTGAGGTTCGCGTCGCGGCTCGATGCCCCACAGGCATTCAGCCAAAGTGCAGAAATAATGCTCAAGTACAAGGTGGTTTTTAGCTTCATAATGATCCAAATCGAAAATCAATGGGGTTCAATCACAGGCTGCAAGGAAAAGATGGAGATCTGGGAACAAAAGTTTTCCGAAACACTGACGGTCATAAAACCATTACCGGGTTGTTCGTTGAATTTGGCGTTGACCTGACATCCCCGCTGTGCGCCGATGGTTTGAAAAACAGCACCGGCGTATTCCCATGTGCAGGATAAAGTGGCATCCTTGTTGATCGAATACGCGGTGACCGTGACTGCCTCCCCCGGCGAAACGCGAATTAGGTCAGATGGATGGAAGAGACCTTCCCTGCCCGAAATTTCAAATTGAATGGTCACAGGCGGCTGACAGGATGGAAACACGCTCCAAAAACCGATCAGTGAACCTGCCCATAACAATCCAAGTGCCCAGATGGGAAGGCCCGAAAGATAGGGCTGGAGTTTCTCAGAAGATGTGACCATTTTTATTCTTGGGATTTCGATCCCGAACCGCAAAAAAACGAGGACCGTGGCACTGAATGCCATACTGAAAAAAGCCAGCGCATTTTGCGGGTTGTGACTTTGCCCCAGCCAATTAATGAATTGAACGGGCACAACAGAGAGTCGTAGAATAATGGCCCAGGCGATGAGCAGGGTCAACACAATGTAAACAGCCAGACCGGAAATGAATTCAAGGGGTTTTCTGCTCAAGCGATCCTCATCAGAAAATTATAGTTTTTATTCATTTGCGATAACTTTCAAACCCTTTACAGTTGGCATTTTCAATAGCGGGCTTATAATAAAAACACATGGAAACCCAAAAACTTATCCTCGTTACAGGTGCCACAGGCTATGTGGGCGGGCGGCTGGTGCCAAAACTGCTTGAAGCAGGCTACCGCGTGCGCTGTCTTGTACGTGACCCATCCCGTTTGGAGGGGCGTGCCTGGTTGAAAAGAGTGGAAGTCATCTCCGGTGATGCGCTTTCGCCCGAAGGACTCGCCGAAGCCATGCAAGATGTTTCGGTAGCTTATTACCTGATCCACGGGCAACAGGGCAGGAAGGTTGATGCGGAGCGCGACCTGCAAGTAGCGCGTAATTTTGCCCAAGCCGCAGAAGATGCAAACATCGAACGCATTATCTATTTCGGCGAATTGGTGGATCCAACCGCCAACCTCTCCCCTTATCTGCGCGCGCGCCACGAAACAGGTTACATTCTGCGCTATGGCAAGGTACCCGTCACCGAATTTCGCGCGGGTATGATCGTCGGCTCGGGAAGTGCCCTTTTTGAAATGATCCGCTACCTCGTCGAGCGTGAACCGTTGTTGATTTGTCCCGCGTGGTTTTTCTCGCAGGCCCAGCCCATCGCCATCCGCGATGTGTTGTCGTATCTGGTCGATGCGCTCAAGACGCCCGATAGCAATGGACGCGTCATCGAGATCGGCGGACCAAGCCGCCTCACCTACGCCGACATGTTGTTGAGTTACGCAAAAGAACGCGACCTGAAACGCTGGCTCATCCCTACGCCATTCAACGCGCCGCGTCTTTCGGCCTATTGGGTTCACATGGTCACGCCGATCCATTGGCGTGTGGTTGCGCCACTCATCGAAGGCTTGCGCGCGCGACTCATCGTCCGCGATGATACGGCGAAAAAACTTTTTCCGCAGATCAAACCGATCGATTTTCAAACCGCCGCGCATCTCGCGCTCGGGCGCATTCAACGCGATAACGTGGAAACAAGCTGGGCTGATGCGCTGGTCACATCCACGGGCGATATCAAGCCGTATGAATTCACGGTTGAAGAAGGCATGTTCATCGAGCGCCGCCAGATCCTGCTCAACCTCAAACCCGAATCAGTTTTCCGCGCGTACTCAGGAATCGGCGGCGAACGCGGCTGGCTTTATATGGATTGGTCGTGGGCCATTCGCGGCTGGATGGATAAAGCCATCGGCGGTGTGGGTCTGCGCCGTGGCCGCCGCCATCCCGATGAAATTCACACCGGCGAATCGCTCGATTTCTGGCGCGTGGAAAATGTGGAAAAGAACCGCCTCATGCTCTTGCGCGCTGAAATGAAAGTACCCGGCAAAGCCTGGCTGCAATTTGAATCCGCTCCACAGGAAACGCAGGAAAATAAAACCCTGCTCACGGTCACCGCTTATTTTGCGCCGCACGGTATTTCGGGCTTTTTATATTGGTATGCCATGTGGCCTTTCCACAAATTCATCTTCGACGGTCTCGCCCGTCAACTCGCCTCCCGCGCGCGGGTGCTGAGTCACTCCTATTAATTTCTTTTCTCTTTCTTCTTTCATTTTTTGAAGAAAGAGGAAGAAGAAAGAAGTCATTTCGTGGATTGCAATACGATTCTCGTCACCGGCGCAACTGGATACATTGCCAGCAGACTGATTCCCCAACTGTTGGACCGCGGACATAGAGTCCGCGCGCTGGCAAGACGCCCGCATCAAATCGGACCTCGAAACTGGTCGGCCAAAATTGACATTTTCCCCGGCGATGTGACAAACCCCGCCTCCCTCGCGCCCGCGTTGAAGGATGTCCACACGGCTTACTATCTCATTCACAACATGTCCTCGGGGCATGGATATACCCAGCTCGAACTGCAAGCCGCGCGCAACTTCGCCCAAGCCGCAGAAGAAGCGGGGGTCAAACACATCATCTACCTCGGCGGGCTCGCCGACGAAGAACAACACATTGCGCCGCACATGCGTTCACGCATCGAAACGGGCGCAACCCTGCGCGCAGGGAAAGTGCCTGTCACCGAATTTCGTGCGGGGGTCATCGCAGGCTCCGGGAGCATTTCCTTTGAAATGATTCGCTTCATGACCGAATTATTTCCCATCATCCCCGCCCCCACCTGGATTCAAAATAAATCCCAGCCCATCGCAACCCAAAATGTGATCGATTATCTGCTCGCCGCTCTCGAGAATTGGGACGGTCATGGCAAGGTCTTCGAGATTGGCGGCCCCGAAATCACAACCTATCAGGAACTCATGCTGCGCTATGCCCACATCCGAGGACATAAACGCAGTTTTCTCGTCCTGCCCTATGTCCCTGTCTGGTTCATGGCCTTTGGCATCGGGCTGATGACCCCCGTTCCACGCCCGATCGCCCATGCACTGGTCGGCGGGCTATCCAGCGACAGCGTCGTCATGCACGAACACGCGCGCGCGGTTTACCCCGAGATCAAGCTGATCGATTTTGATTCCGCCGCCAAAGAAGCGCTGACCCATCTACATCCGCTCCGCATCGAACGCGTGTGGGATGACGGCACAGGCCGCTCCAAAACGCTCAAACACGAAGGCTTTTTCATCGCCCATCATGAAACCAAAGTGGAAGCCGAACCTGAAAAGATATTCACTGCCATCAAAAACATGAAATGGCAGGAATTCGTTGTTGATACCATCGAAGAGAATCGCTGTCTCGTGTTGCTGTCAAAACACACTTCCATCGGGCAAATGTGGCTCGAATGGCGGCTGGGCAATCAGAATCACATCGCCCTGACCTATTACCTGGCCCCGCGCGGCCCTCTCGGATTTTTATATTGGTATTTACTCTATCCGCTTCACACCCTCCAACTGCGCAGGCTGTTAAAACGTGCCATCCGCAACTCAGTGGTAAAATGAAATTATAAAATAACGATCAGCAAGCGGCGAAGCTGGTGACACCTGCACTGCACTAAACGCAGTGAGGTGCAAGTGAATTCCAGCACTGTCGCGCAACTGTGAAGTTAGTCATGTTGTCTCTTTGTCTTCTCGTCTAGTAGTCAAATCAATACGGCTAGTAGACAAGAAGACCAGCAGACGAAAAGACTAATGAAGTCAGGTCGCCCGCTACTGATCGGTTCACCACACTCTCGCGAAAAGGAGGTGGATGACGGTAGCCTGATCGGATTGCCTCTCCCCCTCCCCAGCCCATGCTGGGGATTTTGATTCTCGTGGCCACGACTGAAGTCGTGACTACAAAACATTCCAAGGAGAAGAAAATGTTACGAAAAACTTTAATTTTGACTTTACTGCTTGCACTCTTTATAACGGGATGCGCCCCCGCACGCTCCGCGACACCGACCGAGATGCCTGTTCCTGTTTCAACAGAAATGCCCGCCACTGAAGCATCCTCTGCGTCAGCGGAGATTCAACTCACAGATGGGCTGGGCAGGTCCGTGGTTCTGAAAGAAGCGGCGCAGCGCATCATCTCGCTGGCACCGTCGAATACCGAAATCCTCTTCGCCATTGGCGCAGGTTCGCAAATGGTCGGCCGCGATTCACTTTCTGATTATCCCGCCGAGGCGGCGAATGTAACCGATATCGGTTCGGCGTATGAAGCCTTGAACACCGAGATGATCATCTCGCTCAAACCTGACCTGATCATCGCCGCCGAGATCAACACACCCGAACAGGTGAAGGAACTCGAAGACCTCGGGCTGACTGTGTATTACTTGAACAATCCGCACACACTGGAGGAACTGTACGGCAACCTTGAGATCATGGCAAAACTGGCTGGGCGCGAAGCGGAAACCGCTACACTGATCGAGTCGCTCAAGGCGCGCGTTGCCGCTGTGGATGAAAAGATCGCACCGCTCAGTTCACGCATCAGCATTTTTTATGAGATCGATGGCACCGACCCCGCCAAAGCCCTACACCGCTGGCAAGGGCACCTTCATCACGTTGTTGATCGAGCGCGCTGGCGGATACAACATCGCCGCGGACATTGAAGGCTATCCCCAATTGAGTTTGGAACAGGTCGTTGCTGCCGACCCCGCTTTTATTTTGCTCGGCGATGCCGCCTACGGCGTCACACCCGAAGTGGTGGCAGCCCGCCCCGGTTGGGAGAACCTTTCCGCTGTAAAAAATGGGCAGGTCTTCCCCTTCGACGATAACCTGCTCAGCCGCCCCGGTCCGCGTTTGGTGGATGGGCTTGAAGCATTGGCGAAGTTGTTGAGACCCGGGTTATTTGAGTAAAAAATAATTACGCAAGTGCGACGTACTTAACCTTGCCCGCCCATGCCCCGCCCATATCTTTCCTCTTTCCTCTTTCTTCTAGCCGCCCTGCTTCTCAGCCTTGCAGTCGGTTCTGTTTTCATTTCCCCGGAAGAGTTATGGCGCGTTATCAGCGGCACAACCACGAACGAAACCTTTCGCACGATTCTGTTTGACATTCGTCTGCCGCGCACGGTTTTGATCGCACTGGTCGGTGCGGCGCTGGCGGGCAGCGGTGCGGCGTATCAGGGCTTGTTTCGAAATCCGCTGGCTGACCCGTATTTGATCGGCGTGGCTTCGGGTGCGGGGCTGGGTGCGGTGCTGGCAATGTCGGTCAAGTGGCCGTACACCACGCTTGGATTAATGGCAGTTCCGCTTGCGGCTTTTCTCGCCAGTCTGCTGACGGTATATCTCGTTTATATTTTTGCGAATGTGGGCGGAACAGTGCCAACAACAAGCTTGATCCTCGCGGGGGTGGCGTTTTCATCCTTTGCCACTTCGTTGACGTCGTTTTTAATGCTGAAGTCAAACAGTGAGTTGCGCCGTGCCATCGGCTGGTTGTTGGGCGGTGTGAGTCTGGCAGGCTGGGATGTGATCCTCGCACTCATCCCCTATTTGTTGATCGGCCTGACCACATTGATCTTGAACGGATATGCGTTGAACCTTTTGCAATTCGGCGATGACCAGGCACATCAAATGGGGCTGAATGTACGCCGCGCGAAATTGATCATCATCGTGGCGGCGTCACTTGTCACGGCGGCGGCGGTTTCTTTTGCGGGCATCATCGGATTTGTCGGGTTGATCGTTCCACATGTGGTGCGCATCTGGTGGGGCGTGGACTATCGCCGCATCCTTCCGCTCAGCGTGATCGGCGGCGCGGGCACGTTGCTGCTGGCTGATGTATTGGCGCGGGTGATTCTTGCGCCCCAGGAATTGCCGCTGGGCATTGTCACTGCATTGGCGGGTGCGCCTTTCTTTTTGTGGGTGCTGCGCCGCGCAAAAAACCAAGGCATTTGGTAAAAATTTTCAAGGAATCGTATGAGCAAAAACACAAAGGGATTATTGATCGTCAACACAGGCGACGGCAAAGGCAAATCAACTGCGGCCTTCGGCATGGTCCTGCGCGCATGGGGCCGCAATTTTCGCATTTGCGTCATTCAATTCATCAAAGCGGAAACGGGTCAATGGGGCGAGATCAAAGCCGCGAAAAAACTCGGCATCGAATGGCATGCCACAGGCGACGGATTCACGTGGACTTCGAAGGATATGGATGAAACCATCGCGCGTGCCCGTCACGGTTGGGAGATCGCAAAAGAAAAGATCGCCAGCGGAAATTATGATTTGATCGTGCTGGATGAATTCACCTACACCCTCACCTACAACTGGCTCGACACAAATGAAGTAATGGACTGGCTGCGCCTCAACCGACCCTCGAACCTGCATCTGGCTATAACGGGCAGGTCAGCGCCGCAGGTTTTGATCGAAGCCGCCGACCTTGTGACTGAGATGACTCCGATCAAGCATCCATATGAACAAGGCATCGTTGCTCAAGCAGGAGTTGAATTCTAAAATGAAATTCCCCCCCATTGCTCCTCTCGGCCAGCTTGCGATGCAATCTGCGCGTGAACGTCAGAACAGACTCACCAAACCCGCAGGCAGTTTGGGCAGGCTGGAAGAATTGTCGATTCAACTGGCTGGCATCACGGGGAAAGCAAATCCATCCATCAAGGACAAGGTCATCATCACGATGGCTGGCGATCACGGCGTTGTTGAAGAAGGAGTCAGCGCGTACCCACAAGAGGTGACTCGGCAAATGCTGTTGAATTTCCTTGCGGGCGGCGCAGCGATCAACGTGCTGGCGCGGCATGTCGGTGCGCGTGTTGTGGTGGTGGATATGGGCGTCGCAAACGAAATCCCCACCAGGGATGAAAAACTGATTCGGCGTCGAGTTGCTCCGGGGACGAAGAATCTGGCCAAGGGTCCAGCAATGACGCGTACACAGGCGGAAGAATCCATTCAAAGTGGAATCGAAATCGCTTTGGCAGAAATCGCCAAAGGCGCAGACATCATCGGCACGGGTGATATGGGCATCGGCAACACCACCCCATCGGCGGCAATCGCCTGCGTATTTTTGAAACAGCATCCGAAAGAGATCGCGGGCCGCGGCACAGGTGTGGACGATGAAGGGCTTGCCAGAAAGATCTCGGTGATCGAGCGTGCGCTGGAAGTAAACCGACCAAATGCAGACGATGGCATCGGCGTGCTGGCAAAGGTGGGCGGCTTCGAGATCGGCGGGCTGGCGGGCGTGATGATCGGTGCTGCTTCGAAACAGGTGCCTGTAATGGTGGATGGATTCATTTCCACTGCCGCCGCGATGATCGCGGTTTCGCTTGCGCCGCATTGCCACGAATATTTGATCTCTGCCCATCGCTCGAAGGAATATGGTCATTCGCTCATGCTGGAATGGCTTGGCTTGAAACCCCTGCTCGATTTCGATATGCGCCTCGGCGAAGGCACGGGCGCGGCACTTGGCATTTCGATGGCAGAGGCCGCGTGCAAAGTATTAAGTGAAATGGCTACGTTTGAAGAAGCAGGAGTTAGTCAAGTCGGTGCGTAGCCGAGTGGTCACGTGCCACCTTCTTTTTTCCATCCACCACTCACTATTCCCTATCATCCAATGACCTCGATTATCGCCGCCTTTCAGTTCCTCACCATCTTCCCCACTCTCATCAAGCGCATGTTCACCTCGCAAGAGATGGGACGCGCCGTGGGTTGGTTTCCGCTTGTGGGCGTGGCGCTTGGGTTTGCCTTGTTCGGTGTGAATTACGCAGCACGGTTGGTCTTTCCGCAAACCGTTGCTGCTGCGTTGACCCTGTTCGCGTGGATCGCGTTCACGCGCTTCTTTCATCTCGACGGTTTCATGGACACCCTCGACGGCCTGTTCGGCGGCTGGACGCCCGAACGCAGACTCGAGATCATGAAAGATTCGCGCATGGGTGCCTTTGGAACGATCGGCGGCATTCTGGTTTTGCTGACAAAATATGCGGCGCTTTCAGAAATCCACACTTCTTCCATGTTCAGCGCGATCCTCCTCGCCACCACGCTGGGACGCTGGGCTTCACCGCTTGTCATCTACGCATTTCCCTACGCCCGCGAAGATGGGCTGGGAATTGAGATGAAGCGCAATGTGACGTTCCGCGAGATCATCATCGCCACGTTAACGGCAGGACTCACAGCGTGGTTCGCGTATGGCTGGCTCGGGTTTGCCTTCATGCTCGGCGCAGCACTGATCGGATTCCTTGCCGCACGCTACGCCATGCGCCTGCTCCCGGGCTGACTGGCGATATCTACGGCACAGTGACCACACTGGTTGAAATGCTGACCCTCACTGCATTCACTGCCATTCATCCTTCATAATTCATCCTTCATCCTTGCACTATGAAACTTTTCTTAACCCGCCACGGACAAACTGACTGGAACATCGCAGGCCGTTATCAAGGGCAGAGTGATACGCCGCTGAATGAGACTGGCCTTCGTCAGGCTGAGCAGATCGCAAAACGGCTCTCAAGCGAAACCATCCACGCCATTTACTCCAGCGACCTCTCGCGTGCCGCAAACACCGCCCAGTCCATCGCGGATTTTCATTCGCTGGAAATCAAAAAGGATTCCCGCTGGCGCGAACTTTCCTTCGGCGATTGGGAAGGCCTGACCTATCAGGAAATGTCGGCGCATTCGCCCGAACTGTTCGAAGCATGGATGAAAGACCCGCTCACGATCTCCACGCCAAACGGCGAAACCCTCGCCCAACTGGCAGAACGGGTAAAAGCGGCATTTGATGAAATCAAGGAGGAACATGCCGACCAGACCGTATTGGTCGTGGCGCACAGCGGGTCATTGCAATCCCTGCTGGCGGTCACCCTCGGTGTGGATTTGAATCGCTACTGGCAATTCCGCATTTCGCAGGCATCGCTCTCTGAAATGAATGTGTATGAAGATAGCGTTGTACTGAATTTACTCAATGACGTATCGCATTTTCAGGAAAAATAACATGAGCACACTCACTCTCATCCTTGGTGGCGCTCGCAGCGGAAAATCATCCTACGCGTTGAAACTGGCAAAAGAATCGGGGAACCCCGTCACATTTATCGCCACCGCACAGGCATTTGACAATGAAATGTCCGCGCGGATTCAAAAGCACAAGACCGAACGACCCACTGAATGGTCCACACTTGAACTGCCAATGAATCTCGCACAAACACATAGACAAAATCCATTCGGAGGTCGTCATCCTCGATTGCGTGACCTTGCTGGCGACCAACCTGATGATGCAATTCGTCAAAGACGACCTTGTTGACGAATTGCCCTACCTAAATGCTATTCAAAATGAAATGGAAGCACTGCTATCCGCCATCCGAAACTCGAATCAAAACTGGTTCATTGTCTCGAATGAAGTCGGCCTCGGATTGGTTCCGCCCTATCAAATGGGACGCATCTATCGCGACGGACTCGGCTGGGCCAATCAACGCCTCGCCAAAGAAGCCGACACCGTCCTCTTCATGGTCGCAGGCCTCCCCATGACTATAAAATCATAACCCTTTCTTTCTTCTTTCCTCTTTCATCCTATCAAGGCCATCTATGCTAAAAATCCAATCCCTTTCGGTCTCCTATCACGACCACCGCGTTCTGCACGATGTTTCCTTTGACGTGAACAGCGGCGAAGTGCTCGCGCTCATCGGGCCAAACGGCGCGGGCAAATCCACGATCATTCGCGCGGCGAGCGGAGTGATTCCCTCCACGGGGTACATCCGCACCAATGGCGATGACTTCCAATCGCTCACGCCTCTCCAGCGTGCGCGTTATCTCGCCGTGGTTCCGCAGGCGATTTCCCTGCCGCCCGCCTTCACGGTTTGGGAAACGGTTTTGATGGGACGCACACCCTATCTTGGATTTCTCGGTCACGCGTCTGCCCACGACGAGGAACTGGCGCGGCAGGCCCTGAGCAGAGTCAACGCCCTGGCATTTGCCGACCGCCGCGTCGGAGAATTATCAGGCGGCGAAGCGCAACGGATCTTACTTGCACGTGCCCTTTGCCAATCCACACCGATCTTATTGCTCGATGAACCCACTGCACATCTTGACCTGCAATATCAAGTCAGTTTATTGGAATTGATCCACGAACTTGCCCACAAGGAAAATCTCGCTGTCATGGTGGCGCTGCACGATCTCAACCTCGCCGCCCATTTTGCTGACCGCGTGGCCCTGCTCGTCGGCGGTAACCTCAAAGCCATCGGCACACCCCGCGAAGTGTTGACCTCTGAGCTGATCTCCCAAGCCTACTGCCTACCCGTTCAAGTGGTTGAACATCCATTTTTGGGCGGGCCGTTGGTGCTACCCGAAAAAATGCAATAACCTGCAACACTTGTCTGCAAAGATGACGTTTCCAAAATGGGACGTCATCTTTTTTGATTTCACAACACCAATTTTGAACCTTTTCGCATCTCGCTGGTACATACTATCGAGAAGCAGATACAATGCAAACAGCAGACCTTGCCATTCACTGGAACCCGCAAGAGACGCAGCCCGCCATGACGCAACCCACCGACGACCTCGACCTGATCCATCGCATGCAAGCTGG